>NZ_JBSFWT010000132.1:0-12888 GCF_053594975.1 Streptomyces sp. NPDC002537 | reverse complement strand
GGGGTTTCCTTCATGAGGCGGGGGAGTTCGATGCGGGGTTTTTCGGGATCTCGCCGCGTGAGGCTTTGTCGATGGATCCGCAGCAGCGGTTGTTGCTGGAGACGTCGTGGGAGGTGTTCGAGCGGGCGGGTATCGATCCCGGTTCGTTGAAGGGCAGTTCCACAGGTGTCTTCGCCGGCGTCATGCACCACGACTACGCGGCCCGCGTCGGGCAGATCCAGGGCGAGACCGAGGGATACGCCCTGATGGGTGCCTCACCCGCCGCCGTGTCCGGACGCGTCGCCTACACCTTCGGCCTGGAAGGCCCGGCCGTCACGGTCGACACCGCCTGCTCGTCCTCGCTCGTCGCCCTGCACCTCGCCGTACAGGCCCTGCGCGCCGGCGAATGCTCCATGGCCCTCGCGGGCGGCGTCACCGTGATGTCGACACCCACATTGTTCGTCGAGTTCAGTCGGCAGCGGGGGATGGCGCCTGACGGTCGGTGCAAGGCGTTCTCGGCGGCTGCGGATGGTGCGGGCTGGTCCGAGGGTGTGGGTGTGCTGTTGGTGGAGCGGCTCTCGGATGCCCGGCGCAATGGGCATCGGGTGTTGGCGGTGGTGCGTGGGTCGGCGGTGAATCAGGACGGTGCGTCGAACGGTCTGACGGCGCCGAACGGTCCTTCGCAGCAGCGGGTGATCCGTGCTGCTCTTGCCAGTGCCCGGTTGTCGGCGGCGGATGTCGATGTGGTGGAGGCGCATGGTACGGGTACGACGTTGGGTGATCCGATCGAGGCGCAGGCGTTGCTGGCCACGTATGGCCAGGAGCGGCCGGAAGGCCGTCCGTTGTGGCTGGGTTCGGTGAAGTCGAACATCGGGCATGCGCAGGCCGCTGCCGGCGTGGCGGGTGTGATCAAGATGGTGGAGGCGATGCGGCACGGTGTGCTGCCGAAGTCCCTGTACGTGGACGAGCCGTCGCCGCATGTCGACTGGGCGTCGGGTGCGGTGGAGTTGCTGACCGAGCCGGTCGAGTGGACCACGGACGACAACCGCCCCCGCCGCGCGGGAGTGTCGGCTTTCGGCGCCAGCGGTACGAACGCCCACGTCGTCCTGGAACAGGCCACTGAGACGGACCTCCGGCCCGCCACCACCGGACCGGCCGAGGCCCCAGCAGACTTGCGCGCCCTCGACACCCTCGTCGTGCCGTGGCTCGTGTCGGGCCGGACCGAAGACGGACTGCGGTCACAAGCAGGCCAGTTGTCGGCCTTCGCGCAGGAGCATCCGGAGTCCTCGCTCACGGACGTGGGCTGGTCGCTGACGTCGACGCGCGCGGCCCTCGATCACCGGGGGGTCGTGCTGGCCGCGGACCGCGAGAGCGCCCTCGCCGGGCTCACCTCGCTCGCCGACGGCGTGCCCACGGCGGACGTGGTGACGGGTACGGCCACGGAGGAGCCGGGCCGGGTGGCTTTCGTCTTCCCGGGTCAGGGGTCGCAGTGGGTGGGTATGGCGGCGGGATTGTTGGAGTCGTCGCCGGTGTTCGCGGGTCGGTTGGCGGAGTGCGATGCGGCGTTGAGCGCGTATGTCGACTGGTCGGTGGTCGATGTGGTGCGGGGCGGCGAGGGTGCGCCTTCGCTCGACGACGTGGAGGTGGTGCAGTCCGCGTTGTGGGCGGTGATGGTGTCGTTGGCGGCGCTGTGGCGGTCGGTGGGTGTGGAGCCTGCCGCGGTGATTGGTCACAGTCAGGGTGAGATCGCGGCTGCCGCGGTATCGGGCGCGCTGTCGTTGGAGGACGCGGCGAGGGTTGTGGTGCTGCGGGCTCGTGCGATTGCCGAGGGGCTTTCCGGCCGGGGCGGGATGGTGTCCGTGCCGCTGCCTGCCGAGCGGACGCGGGGGCTTATCGGGCGTTGGGGTGAGCGGATCTCGGTCGCTTCGGTGAACGGGCCGTCGTCGACGGTGGTTTCGGGTGAGCCCGAGGCGCTTGATGAACTGCTGGCCGCCTGTGAGGTGGATGGGGTGCGGGCGCGGCGGATCGCCGTGGACTACGCGTCGCATTCCGCGCAGGTGGAGTCGATCCGCGAGCAGGTCATCAGCGCTCTGGAGGGAATCGAGCCCCGAACGTCGGAGATTCCCTTCTACTCGACCGTCACCGGCGGCCTGATCGACACCACGGAGCTGGACGCCGAGTACTGGGTGACCAATCTCCGGCAGACCGTCCGTTTCGATGAAACGGTGCGTGTTCTTCTCGCTGATGGTTTCGGTCTGTTCGTCGAGTCCAGTGCTCATCCTGTTCTGACGGTGGGTCTGCAGGAGACCTTCGAGGACTCCGGCACGGACGCCGTTGCGTTGGGCACTCTGCGCCGGGACGAGGGCGGTCCCGAGCGTTTCCTGACTTCCCTCGCCGAGGGGTATGTCCGTGGTCTTCCGGTCCGGTGGAGTGAGATCTTCGCTGGTTCGGGGGCTCGGTGGGTGGATCTGCCGACGTATGCGTTCCAGCGTGAGCGGTTCTGGCTGGAGTCGGGTGTGGGTGTGGTGGGTGATGCGTCGGGCTTTGGTCTGGGTGCTGTGGATCATCCGCTGTTGGGTGCTGTGGTGCGGGTGGCTGGTGAGGATCAGCTGTTGTTGACGGGTCGGTTGTCGTTGGCTTCGCATGGGTGGCTTGCGGATCATGCGGTGTCGGGGACGGTGCTGGTTCCGGGTACGGCTCTGGTGGAGCTGGGGTTGTGTGCTGCGGATGAGGTGGGGTGTGCCGGGGTCGAGGAGCTGACGCTGGAGGCTCCGCTGGTGGTGCCCGAGCGCGGTGGTGTGCAGGTGCAGTTGTCCGTCGTTGCTCCTGATGCCACAGGCCGTCGTGAGCTGACCATCCATTCGCGCCCCGAGGGCACCGATGTGCCCTGGGTTCGGCATGCGGCCGGTGTGCTCTCGGAGACCGCGTCGGCAGGGACGGACCTGGTGGCTTGGCCGCCGGCTGGCGCGCAGCCCGTCACCGTCGATGGTTTCTATGAGCGTGTTGCCGAGGTGGGGTACGGCTACGGTCCGGCGTTCCAGGGCCTGCGTGCGGCCTGGCGTGTCGGTGACGACCTCTACGCCGAAGTCACCCTCCCCGACGAACGGCTGCATGAAGCCGACCGGTTCGGCATCCACCCGGCCCTCCTCGACGCCGCGCTCCACCCCAGCGCCCTCCTCGACGGACCGGAAACCGGTGAGCTGCGCCTGCCGTTCTCCTGGTCCGGGGTGTCCCTGCACGCGGTGGGTGCGACTGCTCTGCGGGTGCGGGTGCGTCCGGTGGGTGAGGACGCGGTGTCGGTGGCGGTCGCCGACACCACCGGTGCCCCCGTCGCGTCGATCGACTCCCTCGTCCTGCGCCCGGTCTCCCCCGAGCAGCTGAGGTCGGCGAGCGACCCGACGCAGGATGCCCTCTTCCGCCTGGACTGGACCGCTCTGCCGAAGATCACCGGCCTTGCCGCCCCCGCGTGCGCCCAGCTCACCGATGGTGACGGCGAAGGCGGCGACGGGCTCGGCGAGCGCTACACGAGCGTGACGGAGCTGGCCGCGGCCATCGAAGCGGGCGCTGCGGCACCGGAGTTCGTGTTCGCGCCGTTCGGGCTGGACCACGGGACCGCCGATGGGGCGGCCGCGGCCCACGCCGCGACCGCCGAGGCGCTGGCGCTCGTACAGGCGTGGGTCGCGACGGAACAGGTCTCGTCGGCGCGTCTCGTCGTCGTGACCCGTCACGCCGTGGCCGCCCGGACCGATGACACCGTGACCGGCCTCGCGTATGCCCCGCTGTGGGGCCTGCTGCGGACCGCGCAAGCGGAGAACCCCGGACGTTTTCTCCTCGTCGACCTCGACGACCACGACGCGTCCCGCGCCACCCTCACAGTGGCCGCGACCACGGCGCGAGCTGCCGAAGAGCCTCAAGTTGCCGTTCGTGAGGGCGAGTTGTTCGTGCCGCGTCTGGTGCGGGCGGCCGTCGGCGGCGGTGCGCTCGTACCGCCGCCGGGTGCGGCCGCCTGGCGGCTGGCCACAACCGGCGCCGGAACACTGGAGAACCTCGCTCTGCTGCCGGCCCCCGGAACGTCGGAGCCGCTGCGCGAAGGCCAGGTACGCGTGTCCGTACGCGCCGGGGGCGTCAACTTCCGCGACGTACTGATCGGCCTGGGGATGTACCCGGACGCCGACGCCTACCTGGGCACCGAGGGTGCGGGTGTCGTCACCGAGGTCGGCCCCGGGGTGACCGGGCACGCGGTCGGCGACCGCGTGATGGGCCTGCTGCCCGAAGCCTTCGGCCCCGTGTCCGTCGTGGACGAGCGGCTGATCGCCCGCATCCCCGAAGGCTGGTCGTACGAACAGGCCGCCGCCATCCCCGTCGTCTTCCTCACCGCGTATTTCGGGCTCGCCGACCTGGCGTCCCTGGGTGAGGGGGAGCGGTTGTTGGTTCATGCGGCGACGGGTGGTGTGGGGATGGCCGCGGTGCAGTTGGCGCGGTACTGGGGTGCGGAGGTCTTCGCTACGGCCAGTGAGGGCAAGTGGGATGTGTTGCGGTCGATGGGTTTCGACGAGGCGCATATCGCGTCGTCGCGGTCGTTGGACTTCGAGGAGAAGTTTCTGACGGCGACCGATGGCTGTGGTGTCGATGTGGTGCTGGATTCGCTGGCGCGGGAGTTCGTGGATGCTTCGTTGCGTCTGCTGCCGCGTGGTGGCCGGTTCCTGGAGATGGGCAAGACCGACATCCGTGACCCGGAGGCCGTCGCCGCCGAGCACCCCGGCGTCAGCTACCACCCCTACGCGCTCACCGAGATCTCCACCGACCGGCTCGGTGAGATCCTGACCGAGCTGGTCGCGCTCTTCGAGCGGGGTGTGCTGGAGCCGTTGCCGGTGCGTGGGTGGGATGTGCGGCGGGCTCCGGAGGCGCTGCGGTTCATGAGTCAGGCCCGGCACACGGGCAAGATCGTGCTGACTGTGCCCAGGCCGCTCGATGCCGACGGCACCGTCCTGATCACGGGTGGTACGGGTACGCTGGGTGGATTGTTGGCCCGGCATCTGGTCGTCGAACACGGTGTGCGGAATCTGCTGTTGACCAGTCGCCGTGGCCTGGAGGCTGACGGTGTCACCGAGTTGATGCAGGAGCTGGCCGCCGCGGGGGCCGCCGTCACTGTCGCCGCGTGCGACGCGGCGGACCGGGAGGCGCTCGCGGCCCTGCTCGCGGACATCCCCGCCGAGCATCCGCTGACCGCCGTGATCCACGCGGCGGGCGCGCTCGACGACGGGCTGATACCGGCACTCACCCCGGACCGCCTCGAACGGGTGCTGCGGCCCAAGGTCGACGCGGCACTCAACCTCCACGAGCTGACCAGGGACGCGGACCTCTCGGCCTTCGTCCTGTACTCGTCGCTCGCCGGCACCCTCGGCAGCCCCGGTCAGGCGAACTACGCGGCCGCGAACACCTTCCTGGACGCGCTCGCCGCCCACCGCAGGGCCCTCGGCCTGCCCGCCGTGTCCCTGGCGTGGGGCCACTGGGAACAGGCCAGTGAACTCACCGGCCGCCTCGACCAGGCCGACCGCGCCCGCATGGCACGGTCCGGCGTGGTGCCGATGCCGTCGGACGAGGGCCTGGCGCTGTTCGCCGCGGCCCGGTCGATGGACGAACCCTTCGTGGTCACCGCACGGCTCGCACCCGCCGCCTGGGCGTCCGGGGCGGGCGGCGAGGTCGTCCGGGCCGCCGCGCGGGACCTGTTGGCCCGCGGCCCCGTACGGCGCGCCACCGCGGCCAGGGCCGCCGACGGCGGCGCCGGGGGCTCGGCGCTCGCGCGCCGCCTCTCGGGCCTTTCGGACGCGGAACGCGCGGCCGCGCTGGTCGATGTCGTCCGTACCCATGTGGCGGCCGTTCTGGGGCATGGTTCCCCGGCGGCGGTGGAGCCGGAGCGCGCGTTCAAGGAGCTCGGTTTCGACTCGCTGACCGCGGTGGAACTGCGCAACAGGCTCAACGCCGCGACCGGGCTGCGGCTCCCCGCCACCCTCGTCTTCGACCATCCCACCCCCGACCTCCTTGCCGTGTACCTGGAGTCCGAGCTGGGCATCGGCGGGCAGGTGGCGGCCGGCGTCCCCGTGCCGGTCGTGGCCGCGGTCGACGACGACCCCATCGCGATCGTGTCCATGGCCTGCCGCTTCCCGGGCGACGCCGACTCCCCGGAAGGGCTGTGGGACCTGGTGGCTTCCGGCCGGGACGCGATCTCCGGCTTCCCGGCCGACCGCGGCTGGGACCTGGACCGGCTCTACGACGCCGACCCCGAGCGCTCCGGCAAGAGCTACGCGCGGGAAGGCGGATTCCTCCGCGACGCCACCCGGTTCGACGCCGGGCTGTTCGGGATTTCGCCGCGCGAGGCCCTGGCGATGGACCCGCAGCAGCGGCTGGTCCTCGAATCGTCCTGGGAGGTCTTCGAGCGCGCGGGCATCGACGCCACTTCTCTGAAGGGCAGCAGGACGGGCGTGTTCATCGGCGCCATCACCACCGGATACGGGCAGGACACCAGGCTCCGGCAGAGCGTCGAGGGCTACTCGGTCACGGGCAACGTCCTGAGCGTCGTCTCGGGCCGCGTCAGTTACGTCTTCGGCCTCGAAGGGCCCGCGATCACCGTGGACACGGCGTGCTCGTCGTCGCTGGTCGCCCTGCACCTGGCCGCCCAGGCGCTCAGGTCGGGCGAGTGCTCGCTCGCGCTGGTCGGCGGGGTGACGGTCATGCCCGGCCCGTTCGGATTCGTGGAGTTCAGCCGCCAGCGGGTGCTGTCGCCCGACGGCCGCTGCAAGGCGTTCGGCGCGGGCGCGGACGGCACCGGCTTCTCCGAGGGCGTGGGTGTCCTTCTGGTGGAGCGGCTGTCCGACGCGCGCCGCCACGGGCACAAGGTGCTCGCGCTGGTCCGGGGCTCGGCCACGAACCAGGACGGTGCGAGCAACGGACTCACCGCCCCCAACGGGCCCTCCCAGCAGCGCGTGATCCGCGCCGCCCTGGCCAACGCCCGGCTGGCGCCCGGTGACATCGACGCGGTCGAGGCCCACGGCACGGGCACCAACCTCGGCGACCCCATCGAGGCGCAGGCCCTCCTCGCCACCTACGGCAAGGACCGTACCGCCGGCCTGCCGCTGTGGCTCGGCTCCGTCAAGTCGAACATCGGCCACACCCAGGCGGCCGCGGGCGCCGCGGGGCTCATCAAGATGGTGATGGCCCTGGGACAGGGGGTGCTGCCGAGCACCCTGCACGCCGACGAGCCGTCGCCCGAAGTGGACTGGTCGTCCGGCACCGTCAAGCTGCTGACCGAGCCGGTGGAGTGGACGACACCGGACGGCCGCCCCCGCCGCGCCGCGGTGTCCTCGTTCGGGATCAGCGGCACCAACGCCCATGTGATCCTCGAAGAGCCGCCCGCGGAGCCCCCGGCCGCCACTGAAGAGGAACAGACTGAAGAGCGGCCCCTGTCCATGGGACTGCCCATGGGACTCGTCGCGGACGTGGTGCCGTGGGTGGTGTCCGCCAAGTCGGAGGCCGCGCTGCGGGCGCAGGCGGAGCGGCTGGCCGCGAGCCCCGCGCGGGGGCTCGCGGACGTCGGCCACTCGCTCGTGTCGTCGCGCGTGGCCCTGGAACACCGCGGCGTGGTGCTGGCGGCGGACCACGACGGTGCCCTGTCGGGCCTCGACGCCCTCGCCCACGGGACGCCCGGCGCGGGTGTGCTCTCCGGTGCCGCCGATGTCCGGGGCCGGGTGGTGTTCGTCTTCCCCGGCCAGGGCTCGCAGTGGCCGGGCATGGCCGTCGAGCTGCTGGACGCCTCGCCGGTGTTCGCCGCGCGGTTCGCCGAATGCGACGCCGCACTGGGGGCGTTGACCGGCTGGTCGGTCACGGACGTGCTCCGTGGGGCGCCCGGGACGCCGTCGCTGGAGTCCATCGAGGTCCTGCAGCCCGTGCTGTTCGCGGTGAACGTGTCGTTGGCGGCGCTGTGGCGGGCGGCGGGCGTCGAGCCCGCCGCGGTGGTCGGCCACAGCCAGGGCGAGATCGCCGCCGCCCTCGTCGCCGGCGCGCTGTCGCTGGCGGACGCGGCGAAGATCGTCGTGCTGCGGAGTGCCCTGTTCGCCCAGGAGTTGGTGGGCAAGGGCGCGGTCGCGTCGGTGGCGCTGTCGGCACAGGCGGTGGAGGAGCGGCTGACGGCCTGGGACGGCCGGCTCGGCATCGCCGGACGCAACGGCCCCGGCGCCGTGACCGTGGCCGGCGAGGTCGCCGCCCTGGAGGAGTTCGTCGCCGGATGCCAGGCCGACGACATCAGGGCCCGCGTGGTCGGCTCGACCGTCGCCTCCCACTGCGCCCAGGTCGACCCGCTGCGCGACCGCATCCTGGAGCTGTTCGCGGACATCGCCCCGCGCCGGGGCGACATCCCGTTCTACTCCACCGTCACCGGCACCGCGCGGGACACCGCGGAGCTCGACGCCGAGTACTGGTTCCACAACGCCCGGCAGCCCGTGGACTTCGAGGGCGCCGTGCACGCCCTGCTCGACGACGGCTTCCGGTTCTTCGTCGAGTCCAGCGCCCACCCCGTCCTGACCATGGGCATGCAGGCCACCTTCGAGGACGCGGACACCGACGCCATCGCGGTGGGCTCGCTCCGCCGCGACGAGGGCGGCCCGGCCCGCTTCCTCACCTCGCTGTCCGAGGGCTACGTACGCGGCCTGCCGGTCGACTGGAAGGCCGTGTTCGCGGGCACGGACACCGAGCGCGTCGACCTGCCGACCTACGCCTTCCAACGGCAGCGCTACTGGCTCGACGACCTCCTCACCACCACCCCCGGCACGGACGGGAGCGAACCCGCCGCCGACGCCGTCGAAACGGAGTTCTGGGACGCGGTGGAGCGCGGGGACCTCGACGGGGTGGCGGCGGAGCTGGCTGTGGGGGCGGATCAGCCGCTCAGTGCGGTGCTGCCCGCGTTGTCGTCGTGGCGGCGTCGGCGGCGTGACGCGTCGACGGTCGACCGCTGGCGGTACCGGGTGGTGTGGAGGCCCGTCCCGGCAGGGCCCGCGCCCACGTTGTCCGGCCGCTGGCTGCTCGTCGTCCCGGTAACCGCCACCGACGACCCCTGGACCGCCGGAGCCGTACGCGCCCTGGAGGAACACGGCGCGCACGTACGGCGATTGGACGTGGACCCCGCCCGCGCCGACCGCGCACAGCTCACCGAGCTGCTGCGCGACGCGTCGACGGACGAGGACATCACCGGCGTGCTGTCACTGCTCGCCCTCGACGAGACCGCCCACCCCGCCCACCCCGCCCTCCCCAGTGGCGCGGCCGCCACCATGGCCCTCGCCCAGGCCCTCGACGACCTCGACGCTGCGGGCCCGCTGTGGGCCGCCACCCGCGGCGGCGTACTCGTCGGCCGGGCGGACCCCGAGCCGCGCCCGCACCAGGCACACACCTGGGGCCTCGGACGGGCCGTCGCACTCGAACACCCCAAGCGGTGGGGCGGGCTCCTCGACCTCCCCGGCACCGTCGACGACGACGCGGTGGCCCGTGTGGCGGCCGCACTCGCCGACACGGCCGACGGGCACGAGGACCAACTCGCTGTACGCGGCTCCGGAACGTGGGCACGCAGGCTCGTCCGCGCCCCGCTCGACGGCGAACCCGCCACCCGCACCTGGAACCCCAAGGGCACCGTACTGATCACCGGCGGCACCGGCGGCATCGGGGCACGGGTCGCCGACTGGTTCGCCCGGAACGGCGCCGAGCACCTGCTGCTCACCAGCCGCCGCGGCCCCGACGCGCCCGGCGCCACCGAACTCGCCGGACAACTGGAGGAATCGGGGGCCCGCGTCACCATCGCGGCCTGCGACATGGCCGACCGCGCCGCCGTCGCCGGGCTGATCGCCGGAGTCCCCGCCGAGCACCCGCTCACCGCGGTGATCCACGCGGCGGGCGTCGCCCAGACGTTCACGCCCGTCACGGACACCACCCCGGACGCCTTCGCCGACATCACCTCCGGCAAGGTCGCGGGCGCGCTGCACCTCGACGACGTGCTCGGCGACACCCCGCTCGACGCGTTCGTGCTCTTCTCCTCCAACGCCGGGGTCTGGGGCAGCGGCGGCCAGGGCGCGTACGCGGCGGGCAACGCCTTCCTCGACCTGTTCGCCGCGGCACGGCGGGCCCGCGGCCGGACCGCGACCTCCCTCGCCTGGGGCGCCTGGGGCGGCGGCGGAATGATGGCCCTCGACGGAGCCGTCGCCTACATGGGACGGCGCGGAGTGCTGGAGATGGCCCCCGAACTGGCCGTCGCCGCACTGGTCCAGGCCGTCGAACACGACGAGACCGCCGTCGCCGTCGCGGACGTCGAATGGGAACGGTTCGTCCTCGGCTTCACCGCCGTACGGACCAGCCCACTGCTCGCGGAACTGCCCGAGGTCCAGCGCGCGCTGCGCGAAGCGGAGGGCACGGACCCCGCCGACGGCCCGACGGGCGCCGCACTGACCGCCCGCCTCACCGGCCTCCCGCGCAACGAACAGCTCAAGCACGTACTGGAACTGGTCCGCACCGAGGTCGCGGCCGTCCTCGGCCACACCACGACCGACGGGATCCAGCCCGGACTGGCGTTCAAGGAGCTCGGCTTCGACTCCCTGACCGCCGTCGAGCTGCGCAACCGGCTCAACGCCGCCACCGGACTCCGGCTCCCCGCGGGCCTCGTCTTCGACCACCCGACACCGGCGGCACTCGCCACCCACGTACGGGACCAGGTCGTGCCGGACGACGGCGGCGCGCAGGGGGTGTTCGGCGAGCTGGAGGCCCTGGAGAACACCGTCGAGGGGATCGCCGCCGACAGCGAGAGCGCGGCCAAGGTCGCCGAACGGCTCGAAGCCCTCGTCTGGAAGCTCCGGGACGGCCGCGACGCGGCACAGGGCACGACACCGGACGACCACGAAGGCGGCGACGACCTCGCGGGCGCCTCCGCGGAGGACATGTTCGACCTCCTCGACAAGGAATTCGGGGATTCCTGACCCGTGACCTGGCCACAGCACGGTTTCGACGCGCGACTGGGGAAATAGGGGATAGGGGCAATGGCAGAGAACGAGGAAAAACTGCTCGCTTACCTGAAGCGAGTGACCGGCGACCTGCGGCAGACCCAGCGCCGCCTGCGCGCGGCGGAGGCGGCGGCCGGCGAACCCATCGCCGTCGTCGGCATGGCCTGCCGCTACCCGGGCGGCGTGACGTCCCCGGACGACCTGTGGAACCTCGTCGCCGAGGGCGGCGACGCGATCACCGGATTCCCCACCGACCGGGGCTGGGACATCGACGGGCAGTACGACCCCGACCCCGCCCTGTCCGGGAAGAACTATGTGCGCGGCGGCGGATTCCTGCACGGCGCCACCGAATTCGACGCCGGATTCTTCGGCATATCCCCGCGCGAGGCACTCGCCATGGACCCCCAGCAGCGGCTGCTGCTGGAGGGCGCCTGGGAGCTCTTCGAACGCGCCGGCATGGACCCCGGATCCCTCAAGGGCAGCCCCACCGGCACCTTCATCGGATTCAGCTCCATGGACTACGGCTGGGAACTCACGACGATCCCCGAATCCGTCGAGGGCTACTTCGCCACCGGCAACTTCGCCAGCGTCATGTCCGGACGCGTCGCCTACACCTTCGGTCTGGAAGGCCCCGCGGTCACCGTCGACGCGGCGTGCTCGTCCTCGCTGGTCGCCCTCCACCTCGCCGCCCAGGCTCTGCGCTCCGGCGAGTGCACCCTCGCGGTCGCGGGCGGGGTGACCGTGATGTCCACGGCAGTCGGCTACGCCGAGTTCAGCCGCCAGCGCGCCCTGTCGCCCGACGGCCGGTGCCGGGCCTTCGCCGCGTCCGCCGACGGCTTCGGCCCCGCGGAAGGCATGGGCCTGCTGCTGGTGGAACGGCTGTCGGACGCCCGCCGCAACGGCCACCGGGTGCTGGCGGTCGTCCGCGGCTCGGCCGTCAACCAGGACGGCGCCAGCAACGGACTCACCGCCCCCAACGGCCCCTCCCAGGAACGTGTGATCCGGGCCGCCCTGCGCAACGCGAAGGTCTCCGCCGACCAGATCGACGCCGTCGAGGCCCACGGCACCGGCACCACCCTCGGCGACCCCATCGAGGCCCACGCCCTCCTCGCCACCTACGGGCAGCGCCGCCCCGCGGACCGGCCCCTGCGCCTCGGCTCGGTCAAGTCCAACATCGGGCACACGTCGGCCGCCGCCGGCGTGGCGGGCGTCATCAAGATGGTGCAGGCCATGCGGCACGGCGTACTGCCGAAGACCCTGCACGCCGACGAGCCGACCCCACACGTCGACTGGTCCTCGGGCGCCGTCGAACTGCTCACCGAGCCGGTGGAGTGGACGACGCCGGACGGCCGCCCGCGCCGCGCGGCGGTCTCCGCCTTCGGCATCAGCGGTACCAACACCCATGTGATCCTCGAAGAGTTCCGGCCGGACCCGGAGGAGGAACCGGAGCCGTCCCCCGAACCCTTGACGGTCACGGCCTCGGCCACGGCTTCCGGCCTGACGGCGGGCGTGGTGCCGTGGGTGCTGTCCGGCCGTTCGGACGCCGCGCTGCGGGCCCAGGCCGTACGACTGGCCGCAGCCCCCGGCGAACGCGAACTGCTGGACACCGGCTACTCCTTGGCCACCACACGGGCCGCACTGGAGCACCGCGCCGTGGTCCTGGCCACGGACCACGCGGACGCACTGGCGGGCCTGACAGCGATCGGAGCGGGAGAGCCCGCGCCCCACGTCCTGCGCGGCGTGGCCACGGCCGACGACGCGCAGACCGCACTCACCGGACAGGTGGCCTTCGTGTTTCCGGGTCAGGGGTCGCAGTGGGTGGGTATGGCGGCGGGGTTGTTGGAGTCGTCGCCGGTGTTCGCGGGTCGGTTGGCGG
>NZ_JBSFWT010000131.1:0-13124 GCF_053594975.1 Streptomyces sp. NPDC002537 | reverse complement strand
CCCCGGGGGTGGGGGGTGGGGGGGGGGGGGGGGGCCCCCCCCCCCGCACCGGACGGTTTTCTCTCGGCGTCTACAGCGCCCGCGGACGGGTCAGACGGCCAGCGCCTGGGCGCGGCGCTTCACCTCCGTGCCGCGATTCTCGCGCAGGGCCTGCGCGGGGGTGCCGGGCAGGGTCGGGTCCGGAGTGAAGAGCCACTCCAGCATTTCCTCGTCGCTGAACCCGTCGTCCTTCAGCAGCGTCAAGGTCCCGGCCAGGCCCTTGATCACCTTGCCCTCGCCGATGAAGTCGGCGGGCACCATGAGCACTCGGTTCTCGCCTCGGCGCACGGCGATCAGCTGGCCTTCCTTGACCAGCTGGCGGACGCGCGTCACCTCGACATCGAGCATTTCCGCGATGTCGGGGAGGTTGAGCCAGGCGGGGACGAGAGCATCGATCTTTGCGTCAATCTCGGTCACGGGAACAAGCCTGCCATCTGGGACTGACAGTCGGTAGCCGGGTTGACCCGACCTGACGTCAGCGGCCCGTCAGGACACCCCGGAAGGAGCCTCGGGGAAGCGCCCGGAACCCCCGGCGCGCCCCTCACACGGCGGCCGCCCTCAGCTGCACCGACGCGTCCGCGGCCTTCGCCCGGTCGATGGCCGCGCCGCGCTCGATGAGCTTGCGGCCCTGCGCCAGGTCGCGCGGCCGGCCGACGGCCAGAAGGGCGACGAGGACATCCCCGCGCACCCAGCACACCGTCCAGGCGGCCCCGGCCGGGTCGCCGCGCCAGATGAGCTCGTCGCTGTCGTCGTGATGGCCCGCGTACTGCACGAACCGGCCGAACTGCTCGGACCAGAAGTACGGCACCGGGTCGTAGACGGGCCCCTCGGCGGTGCCGTGCACGATGTTCCCGGCGACGGTGCGCGGGCCCTGGAGGGCGTTGTCCCAGTGGTGCACCAGGAGCCGCTCGCCGTAGCGGGCGGACGGGAAGGACGCGCAGTCACCGACCGCGTAGACGTCGGGCAGCGAGGTGCGCAGCCGGTCGTCGGTGACCACCGAGCGGTCGGGGGCGAGCGCGATGCCCGAGCCCGCCAGCCAGTCGGTGGCGGGCCGCGCCCCGATGCCGACGACGACGGCGTCCGCGGGCAGCCGGGTGCCGTCGGCCAGCACCACGGCGCCGGGCTCCACAGTGGCCACGCGGGCGCCGGTGAGCAGCCGGGCGCCGCTGGCGGCGTACCAGTCGGCCATGTGGGCGGCGACCTCGGCGGGCAGGGCGCCCGCCAGCGGGCGGTCCGCGGCCTCGACGACCGTCACCCGGCAGCCCGCCTCGCGGGCGGCGGTGGCGAACTCGGCGCCGATCCAGCCCGCGCCGACGGCCACCACGTCGCGCTGTCCGGCCAGCACCGGGCGCAGCCGCTCGGCGTCGTCCAGGGTGCGCAGCAGGTGCACGCCGGGCATGCCCTCGCTGCCGGGCAGCTCGACGGGCTGCGCGCCGGTGGCGATGACCAGCACGTCGTAGGCGACGGTGCCCGCGGACGTGTCCAGCAGGTGCTCGTCGGCGCGCAGCCGGACGGCCTCGCGCCCGAGCTCCAGGTCTATGCCGAGGGAGGCGAAGTCCACCTCGAAGGCGGAGCCCTCCGCCTTGCCGAGGAGCACGGCCTTGGACAGCGGTGGCCTGTCGTACGGCTGGTGGGGCTCGGCCCCCAGCAGGGTGATGGTGCCGGTCCAGCCCTGTTCGCGCAGGGCCACGGCGGTCTGCACCCCGGCCATGCCGGCGCCGACGATGACGGCGCGCCGCTCGCCGGCGGTCTGCGGTTCGTTCCGGTGCTCGCTCACCCGATCAACTGTAGGGCGGCGGCCGGTCCGGACCGGAGCACCGCGTGACGAGACCTCTGACACAACGTCACGGCGTTTGGCGCGCTCCGGTGCCGCGCACGCCCCCCGGCGCGGCGCCCGGTCGCCTCCGTCCGGCCTTCCGGACGGTTCGCGGCGCGTACTAGGGTGGCCGCTGAACAAGCACTCGCGGGAGCCCGGACGCACCGGGCTGAGAGGGAGGCTGGCCGGCCTCCGACCGTACGAACCTGATCCGGGTCATGCCGGCGAAGGGAGGAGCTGGACGCCCATGCACGCGTCTTCCACAGCGTCACCGGGGGCGTACGACGCCCTGGTCGTCGGCGGCGGGATCATCGGCCTGGTCACGGCGTGGCGTGCCGCGCAGCGGGGGCTGCGCGTCGCCCTCGCGGACCCCGACCCGGGCGGCGGCGCCGCGCAGGTCGCGGCCGGGATGCTCGCCGCGGTGACCGAGCTGCACTACGGCGAGCAGGAGCTGCTCGCGCTCAACCTGGCGTCCGCACGGCGCTATCCGGAGTTCACCGCGGAGCTGGAGGAGGCGAGCGGCCGGGACACCGGCTATCGCGCCTGCGGCACGCTCGCCGTCGCGCTCGACGCCGACGACCGGGCCCATCTGCGGGAGCTCCACGCCCTCCAGCAGCGGTCCGGGCTGGACTCGGAGTGGCTGTCGGGCCGCGAGTGCCGTCGGCTCGAACCGATGCTCGCGCCGGGCGTGCGCGGGGGCGTGCGCGTCGACGGCGACCACCAGACCGACCCCCGGCGGCTCGCCGCGGCGCTGCTCACCGCCTGCGAACGGGCGGGCGTCGTCCTCCACCGCACCGCGGCGGTGCGGCTGCTGATCTCGCACGACCGGGCCTCCGGCGCCGAGCTCGCGGACGGCACCCGGGTCTCCGCCTGGCGGACCGTGCTCGCCGCGGGCAGCCGCAGCGGCACCCTCGCGGGCGTCCCCGAGCACGTCCTGCCGCCCGTGCGCCCGGTCAAGGGCCAGATCCTGCGGCTGCGCGTGCCCGCGGCGTACGCGCCGTTCCTCTCCCGGACGGTGCGGGCGGTGGTGCGCGGCGGGCACGTGTACCTGGTGCCGCGCGAGAACGGCGAGCTGGTCGTCGGCGCGACGACCGAGGAACTCGGCTGGGACACCACCGTCACCGCGGGCGGCGTCTACGAGCTGCTGCGCGACGCGCACGAGCTGGTGCCCGGCATCACCGAACTGCCATGGGTGGAGGCCCTCGCCGGGCTGCGCCCCGGCTCCCCCGACAACGCCCCCCTGCTGGGCCCGACGGCCCTGCCCGGCCTGCTCGCCGCCACCGGCCACCACCGCAACGGCGTGCTGCTCACCCCGCTGACGGGCGAGGTGATGGCGACGGCGCTGACCACCGGACGGCTGCCCGAAGAGGCCCGCCCCTTCTCGCCCCTACGCTTTTCGAACGCGCTCCAGGAGCTGCCCGCATGAACCCCACCGACCCCACCGACAGCCCCGAGGCCCACATCGGCATCAGCGTCAACGGCGAGAGCCGCGCGATACCCCGGGGCCTGACCCTCGACGGTCTGGTGGCCGGCCTGACCAGCGCGCACAGCGGGGTCGCCGCCGCCGTGAACGAGGCCGTCGTCCCGCGCGGCCAGTGGGCCGCGACCACCCTCGGCGAGGGCGACCGCGTCGAGGTCCTCACCGCAGTGCAGGGAGGCTGATCAGCCCTGATGGCAGATGACCTGCTCACCATCGCCGGCACCACCTTCACGTCCCGCCTGATCATGGGCACGGGCGGCGCGCCCAGCCTGGACATCCTGGAGCGGGCGCTGCTCGCCTCCGGCACCGAGCTGACCACCGTCGCGATGCGGCGGCTGGACACGAACGTCCGGGGCTCGGTGCTGTCCCTGCTCCGGAAGCACGACATCCGCGTCCTGCCGAACACGGCGGGCTGCTTCACCGCGGGCGAGGCGGTGCTCACCGCGCGGCTGGCCCGGGAGGCGCTCGGGACGGACTGGGTCAAGCTGGAGGTGATCGCCGACGAGCGGACGCTGCTGCCCGACCCGGTCGAGCTCCTGGACGCGGCGGAGATCCTGGTGGACGACGGCTTCACCGTGCTGCCCTACACCAACGACGACCCGGTGCTCGCCCGTCGGCTGGAGGACGCGGGCTGCGCCGCGATCATGCCGCTGGGGTCGCCGATCGGCTCCGGCCTCGGCATCCGCAATCCGCACAACTTCCAGCTGATCACCGAGCGCGCCGGGGTGCCGGTGATCCTGGACGCGGGCGCGGGCACCGCGTCGGACGCGGCCATCGCGATGGAACTGGGGTGCGCGGCGGTGATGCTCGCCTCGGCGGTGACCCGGGCGCAGGAGCCGGTGCTGATGGCGGAGGCGATGCGACATGCCGTCGAGGCGGGGCGGCTGGCGTACCGGGCCGGGCGGATTCCGCGGCGTCATTTCGCCGAGGCCTCGTCTCCTGCGGAGGGCTTGGCGGATTTCGACCCGGAGCGGCCGGCGTTCAGCGGCGCGTAGTTCTCTGACTGCGGGTCGTCTGCCGCCTGCGGCGGGAGCGGCCTGCGGCCGCGTCCTCAATCGCCGGACGGGCTGATTTTGCCGGCGCAGTCCGCAGTCCGCAGCCTGCGGGCCGCAAGCCTGCGGGCCGCAGGTCAAAGAACCACGGTCCGCACATCCAGCCCGTCCGGCGTTTGAGGACACCGCGCGGAGCGCGGTCGGGGGTCCGGGGGTCTCCCCCAGTTTCGGGAAGGGGCGGGTAGGGGAAAAGCCCGCCGCAGGCACGGCGGGCCCGGGGCGCTAGGGGGCTTCCCGTGGTGGCTCATAGACTTCTGACGTGGATACGACGCTAGGGGACCCGCTCGTCGGGCATGTGCTGGACGGCCGCTACCGGGTCGAGGCCCGGATCGCCGTCGGCGGCATGGCCACGGTCTACCGCGCCCTGGACACCCGCCTCGACCGGGTGCTCGCGCTGAAGGTGATGCACCCGGCGCTCGCCGCCGACGAGGCGTTCGTGGAGCGCTTCATCCGCGAGGCCAAGTCCGTGGCCCGGCTCGACCACCCGAACGTGGTGGGCGTCTTCGACCAGGGCACGGACGGCACGTACGTCTACCTCGCGATGGAGTACGTGGCCGGCTGCACCCTGCGCGACGTGCTGCGGGAGCGCGGCGCCCTCCAGCCGAGGGCGGCCCTCGACATAGTGGAGCCGGTGCTCGCGGCGCTGGGCGCGGCCCACCTCGCGGGGCTGGTCCACCGCGACATGAAGCCCGAGAACGTGCTGATCGGCGACGACGGCCGGGTGAAGGTCGCCGACTTCGGGCTCGTACGGGCCGTGGACACCACGACCACGGCGTCCACCGGCTCGGTCCTGGGGACGGTGTCCTACCTGGCGCCCGAGCAGATGGAGCACGGCACCGCCGACACCCGCGTGGACGTCTACGCCTGCGGCGTCGTCCTCTACGAGATGCTCACCGGCGCCAAGCCGCACGCCGGCAGCACCCCCGCCCAGGTCCTCTACCAGCACCTGCACGAGGACGTGCCGCCGCCGTCGGCGGCGGTCCCGGGGCTGGCGCCGCGGCTGGACGGGCTCGTGGCCACGGCCACCGCCCGCGACCCGCAGCGGCGCCCGGCCGACGCGGTGGGCCTGCTGGCCGAGGTCCGCGCGGCGCGGGCGGAGCTGTCCGACGAGCAGTTGGACACCCTGCCGCCGCAGGCGCGCACGCCGGAGCCGGGCGCGCCGTCCGGCTCCGAGGACCGTACGAGCGTGATCCCCCGGCCCGCCGCGGCGCGGCCGGAGCCGGTGGACGAGGGGCTGGGCCGCACCACGCGGCTGGAACGGCCGCCCGCTCCCCCCGTCCCGCCCGGCCCCGCCGCGCCCCGAACGCGCGGGTTCCGGCGCCGTCCGAGCCGCGGGCTGCTCGCCGTGCTCGCGGCCGTGCTGCTCGCCGTGGTGGGCACGGGCATCTGGTACATCAGCTCCGGCCAGTTCACGACCGTCCCGGCCGTCCTGGACATGACCCAGGAGAAGGCCGAGCAGGAACTCGGCAAGGCCGGGCTCGGGGTGAAGACGAAGCAGGACTTCAGCGACACCGTCGAGCAGGGCCACGTCATCGCGACCGACCCCGGCCCCGGCAGCCGGGTGCGGAACACCGGCACGGTGACGAT
The DNA here is from genome assembly GCF_053594975.1 of Streptomyces sp. NPDC002537. Lineage (NCBI taxonomy): Bacteria > Bacillati > Actinomycetota > Actinomycetes > Kitasatosporales > Streptomycetaceae > Streptomyces > Streptomyces sp. NPDC002537. Next base: position 7,150 of record NZ_JBSFWT010000131.1, on the reverse strand, counting down.
CACCGTGTCCAGGGGCCCCGCGAGGGCGGAGGTGCCCAACGTCGTCGGCATGCCCTTCGACGAGGCGAAGAAGAAGATCGAGGGCGCGGGGCTGACGGTCGGCGAGGTCGGCAAGCAGTTCAGCGGCGAGACCCCGGCGGGCGCGGTGCTGGCCACCGATCCCAAGCCGGGTTCGCAGCGCCGGCCGGACTCCCCGGTCGCGCTGACCGTCAGCAAGGGCGAGGCCCTGAGCGTGCCGAAGGTGCAGGGCCTCTCCGTCGCAGCCGCGACGTCCGCTCTCCAGGACAAGGGCTTCAAGGTCCAGGTCGCGGACGCCCAGGTCTACTCCGACGTCCCCCAGGGCGGGGTGGCGGCGCAGTCCCCCGGCGACGGCGACAAGGCGGCCAAGGGCGACACCATCACCCTCACCCTCTCCAAGGGCAAGGAGATGGTGACGGTCCCGGACGTCACCGGGAAGAGCGAGGCCGACGCCAAGCAGGCCCTCACGGCGGCGGGTTTCAAGGTCGAGGTGGACCGGCCGTTCTTCTTCCCCCGGGACTCCGTCGACAGCCAGTCCGTCAAGGGCGGCGACAAGGCCGTCAAGGGCGACACCATCACCATCAAGCTCAAGGGCGGCTTCTAGACCGTGCGTACTCCCCTTTCGCCCCCGCGCCTGCGCAACCCCGTCGGCGGGCACATCCCCGTCGCCGGGGGTCTCGCCCGGACCGGCCTGCCGTACGCGCGGGAGATGGGCGCCGAGACGGTGCAGGTCTTCGTCGCCAACCCGCGGGGCTGGGCGACTCCGGAGGGTAATCCCCGGCAGGACGAGGAGTTCCGGGCGGCCTGCGCGGAGGAGTCGCTGCCGGTCTGGGTGCACGCCCCGTACCTGATCAACTTCGGTTCGCACACCGAGGCGACGGTCGAGCTGTCCGGGGAGTCGCTGCGGCACTCGCTGCGCCGGGGGCGGGCGATCGGCGCCCTCGGGGTCGTCGTCCACACCGGCTCGGCGACCGGCGGCCGCCCGCGCCGGGAGGCCCTGGCGCAGGTCCACGAGCGGCTGTTGCCGCTGCTGGACGAGCTGACCCACGACGACGACCCGTGGCTGCTGCTGGAGCCGACGGCGGGTCAGGGCTCGTCACTCTGCTCACTGGTGGAGGACCTGGGCCCCTACTTCGACGCGCTGGAGCGGCACCCGAAGCTCGGGGTGTGCCTGGACACGTGCCACGTCTTCGCCGCGGGCCACGACCTCGCGGAGACCGGCGGCATGAAGCGGACCCTCGACGAACTGGTCTCCGTCGTGGGCGAGGGGCGGCTGCGGCTGATCCACGCCAATGACTCCAAGGAGGCGGTGGGCGCCCATCGGGACCGCCACGAGAACATCGGCTCGGGCCATATCGGGGCGGACCCTTTCGCGGAGCTTTTCGCGCACCCCGCGACGGAGGGTGTGCCCCTCACGATCGAGACGCCGGGTGGTCCGGCGGGCCATGCGGCGGATGTGGCGCGGCTGAAGTCACTCCGGGACGGCGCCGCCGCGCTCTGACGCGACACGGCTTCGCCGCGTTGTCCTCAATCTCCCCCAGCTACCTCCCCCAGACTCCGTCTGGGGGGACCCCCAGGAGGTGCCCCCAGGACGGGCTGGATTTCGCGGACCGTAGTCCGCAATGGCGGGACGGCCGACGTCAGAGTTCCGGACCCTCGCCCGGCTTTTCCTGGTAGGAATAGCGTTGTTCCTGCCAGGGGTCACCGATGTTGTGGTAGCCGCGTTCTTCCCAGAAGCCCCGCCGGTCGGCGGTCATGTATTCCACGCCGCGCACCCATTTGGGCCCCTTCCACGCATAGAGGTGGGGGACCACGAGGCGTACCGGAAAGCCGTGCTCGGCGGTGAGCAGCTCACCGTCCTTGTGGGTGGCGAAAATGCTCTGCTCCGACGCGAAGTCGGACAGCCGGAGGTTGGAGCTGAAGCCGTACTCCGCCCACACCATCACATGCGTGACCTCGGGCGCGGGCGGGGCGAGTTCGAGGATCGTACGGGTCGGCACACCGCCCCATTCGGCGCCCAGCATGCTGTACTTCGTGACGCAGTGCAGGTCGGCGACGACCGTCGCGTACGGCAGGGCGGAGAACTCGTCGTGCGTCCAGCAGTGCTTCTCACCGTCGGCGGTGGACCCGAAGACGCGGAACTCCCAGCGCTCCGGCCGGAACCTCGGGACCGGCCCGTAGTGCGTCACCGGCCATCCGCGCTGGAGACGCTGCCCCGGGGGGAGCTCAAGATGTTCTCCCTCGCGGCTTTCCGACTGACCCATACCTCCATGGTGTCAGACCTCGGAGCATGCCGATGACCAGGGCCTCCGTCATAAGGACAACTCCCACTAAGTGTGAACTTACTGGACGGCCCCAAAGGTCGGTGCGAGGATGCGCGCAATCTGCCGGACATCCTGTTGGAAGGAGCCTGCGCAATGCAGGGCGACCCCGAGGTCATCGAATTCCTCAACGAGCAGCTGACCGCCGAGCTGACCGCCATCAACCAGTACTTCCTGCACGCGAAGATGCAGGAACACCTCGGCTGGACGAAAATCGCGGCGCACACCCGCGCCGAGTCGTTCGACGAGATGCGGCACGCGGAGGTGCTGACCGACCGGATCCTCTTCCTGGAGGGGCTGCCCAACTACCAGCGGCTGTTCCATGTGCGGATCGGGCAGACGATCGTGGAGATGTTCCAGGCCGACCGGCAGGTGGAGGTCGAGGCCATCGACCGGCTCAAGCGCGGCGTGGAGGTCATGCGGGCCAAGGGCGACATCACCTCGGCGAACATCTTCGAGTCGATCCTCGCGGACGAGGAGGAGCACATCGACTACCTGGACACCCAGCTGGAGCTGATCGAGAAGCTCGGCGAGCCGCTGTACATCGCCCAGTTCATCGAGCAGTCGAACGGCGGGGCCGACTGACCCGGGGCTGACCGGGACCCTGAGGGAGGGGCGGGATCAGGCCGCCTGGGCCTGCGCCACCCGGGGCGCCCGCGGTATGTGCGGCAGCGCCTCGCCGCCCAGCACATCGCGCTCACCCTGCTCGGTGAGCTCGCGGCGCGGGCACGCGCCACGGCCGAGGAGGGCCTGGATGCGGCGCACACAGCTGCCGCAGTCGGTGCCCGCCTTGCTCTCGGAGGCTATCTGGCGGGGCGTGCACGCCCCCTTGGCCGCGTGCTCACGCACCTGCTGCTCCGTGATGCCGAAGCACGAGCAGACGTACACGCGGTTCACCGCCCTACCGGGTTGATCAATAAGGTAACCCTTACCTTACCCGGCCCGGTGGCGGAAAGACAACGCAGTGGGGCCCGGATCACTCGATCCGGGCCCCACTCGTGCTGTCGTCGGCCCTTACGGGACGTCCTGACAGGTCGCCTTACTGGTCGCGGTACATCTCCGCGACGAGGAAGGCCAGGTCCAGCGACTGGCTGCGGTTGAGCCGCGGGTCGCAGGCCGTCTCGTAGCGCTGGTGCAGGTCGTCGACGAAGATCTCGTCGCCGCCGCCCACGCACTCCGTGACGTCGTCACCGGTCAGCTCGACGTGGATGCCGCCCGGGTGGGTGCCGAGGCCCTTGTGGACCTCGAAGAAGCCCTTGACCTCGTCCAGCACGTCGTCGAAACGGCGGGTCTTGTGGCCCGAGGCCGCCTCGAAGGTGTTGCCGTGCATCGGGTCGCAGATCCAGGCGACCTGGGCGCCGGACGCCGTGACCTTCTCCACCAGGGTCGGGAGCTTGTCCCGGACCTTGTCGGCGCCCATGCGGCTGATGAAGGTCAGCCGGCCGGGCTCGCGCTCCGGGTCGAGCCGCTCGATCAGCGTCAGCGCGTCCTCGGGCGTGGTCGTCGGGCCGAGCTTCACCCCGATCGGGTTGCGGATCTTCGACGCGAATTCGATGTGCGCCCCGTCCAGCTGGCGGGTCCGCTCACCGATCCAGACCATGTGGCCCGACACGTCGTAGAGGTTGCCGGTCCGCGAGTCGACGCGGGTGAGCGCCGACTCGTAGTCGAGGACGAGCGCCTCGTGGGAGGCGTAGAACTCGACGGTCTTGAACTCCTCCGGGTCCACCCCGCAGGCGTTCATGAAGTTCATCGCCCGGTCGATCTCGCGGGCGAGGGCCTCGTAGCGCTGCCCGGACGGGGAGGACTTCACGAAGTCCTGGTTCCAGGCGTGCACCTGGCGCAGGTCCGCGTAACCACCGGTGGTGAAGGCGCGGACGAGGTTCAGGGTGGAGGCCGATGCCTGGTACATCCGCTTCAGCCGCTGCGGGTCCGGCGTCCGGGCCTCGGGGGTGAAGGCGAAGCCGTTGACGGAGTCGCCGCGGTAGGTCGGCAGGGTGACGCCGTCGCGGGTCTCGGTCGGCTTGGAGCGCGGCTTGCTGTACTGACCGGCGATCCGGCCCACCTTCACGACGGGCACGGAGCCCGCGTAGGTCAGCACAGCGCCCATCTGGAGCAGCGTCTTGAGCTTGTTGCGGATCTGGTCGGCGCCGACGGCGTCGAACGCCTCGGCACAGTCGCCGCCCTGCAGCAGGAACGCCTCACCACGGGCGACGGCTCCCAGGCGCTGGCGCAGCTGGTCGCACTCGCCCGCGAAGACGAGAGGCGGATAGGACTCGAGCTCGGCGATCACATCGCGCAGAGCCTCTTGGTCCGGCCAGTCAGGCTGCTGCGCCGCGGGAAGGGAGCGCCAGGTGTTGCCACCGGCGTGGATTTCAGCGTTCACGGTCACGCTCCAACCCTACGGGGTCGCGACGGCGGTCCGGCCGCCGGACCGCACTGTGAGACGGACCATACACACCGGGTCATGGCGAAAACCCGCCGCTCACGGCGCGTCCGCTGCCGCGCGCCCCGGTGCGCGCTTCCCCGCCACCTCCCGGATCCCTCCCCGCCCGCGGGCCGTCCGGTAGGGTGCGGGGCATGTACGCAGTGACCAACGTGAACTGGTGGTGGACCGCTCGACCGGCGGCCCACTGATCGCGCGTACATCGAAAACGCACCGCGAAGGCCGCCCGGAGGGGCGGCCTTCGGCGTATCCGGGGCCGTTCCTCTCCCTCACCGGAAGGAACCCCGACATGACCGGCGACACCCCCGCCCTCCTCGCCTGCCTGACCGACCCCGCCTGCCCGCCGTTCGCCCTGCTGCACCGCCGCACCCCCGGCCGGGCGGACGACACCGTCGAGCTGCTGACCGGCCCGGTGACGGAGGTCGGACTGCTGGCGGACATCCCCCTGCCCGAGGCCGCGCCCACCGGTGGCGGGCCGGCCCTCGACGCGCTCGCCCTCGTCCCGTTCCGGCAGATCCGCGAGCGCGGCTTCGACGTCCGCGACGACGGCACGCCGCTGGCGGTGCTGCTGCCCGAGGAGGCGTACGAGCTGCCGCTGGCCGAGGTCCTGGCCGCGCTGCCCGCGCACGAGGTGCGGGTGGAGGGCGGTGCCTTCGACGTGTCCGACGAGGAGTACGCGCGGATTGTCGAGCGGGTGATCGAGGACGGGATCGGCACCGGGGAGGGCGCCAACTTCGTCATCCGCCGGACCTTCGAGGGCGAGATCCACGGGTTCTCCGCGGCCGACGCCCTGGCCCTCTACCGCCGGCTGCTGGCGGGCGAGCGCGGCGCGTACTGGACGTACGTCGTGCACACCGGCGGCCGGACGCTGATCGGCGCCAGCCCTGAGGTGCACGTACGGATGGCCGGGGGCACCGTCGTGATGAACCCGATCAGCGGCACCTACCGCTACCCCGACGGGGGCCCCGACCGGGACGGGCTGCTGGCCTTCCTGCACGACCGCAAGGAGGTGGAGGAGCTGTCCATGGTCGTGGACGAGGAGCTCAAGATGATGTGCACGGTCGGCGACATGGGGGGTGTGGTCGTCGGGCCGCGGCTGAAGGAGATGGCGCATCTGGCCCACACCGAGTACGAGCTGCGGGGGCGCACCTCGCTGGACGTGCGGGACGTGCTGCGGGAGACGATGTTCGCGGCGACCGTGACCGGTTCGCCGGTGCAGAACGCGTGCCGCGTCATCGAGCGGTACGAGCCGCGGGGCCGCGGCTATTACGCGGGCGCGCTCGCGCTCATCGGGCGGGACCCGGGCGGCGCCCGGACGCTGGACTCGCCGATCCTGATCCGCACCGCCGACATCGACCGGCGCGGCGGGCTGCGGCTGGCGGTCGGCGCGACGCTGGTCCGGCACTCCGATCCGTACGGCGAGGTCGCCGAGACCCACGCCAAGGCGGCGGGCGTGCTGGCGGCGCTCGGGGTGCGGACCGGGCGCCGCGCCGGTCCGGCCGCGCCCGCCGTACGGCTCGCCGACGACCCCGAGGTGCGGGCCGCGCTGGACGCCCGCCGCGAGGACCTGGCCCCCTTCTGGCTGCGGATGCAGGACACGGCGTCGACGGCCCGGCTCGACGGGCACGCGCTCGTCGTCGACGGCGAGGACACCTTCACGGCGATGCTCGCGCACCTGCTGCGCACCTCGGGGCTGACGGTCACGGTCCGGCGCTACGACGAGCCGGGGCTCCGCGAGGCCGCGCTGGCGCACGAGGGGCCGGTGGTGCTGGGCCCCGGCCCCGGCAACCCCTCCGACACGGCCGACCCCAAGATGCGGCTGCTGCGCGGCCTGACCGCGGAGCTCCTGCGCGGGCACCGGCACGGGCCCGCCCGTCGCCCGACCACCACCCCTCATCGAGGCCCTTCGGGCCGCACCTCCTTGTTGGGCGTGTGCCTCGGGCACGAACTGATCGCGGCGGAGCTGGGGTTGGAGATCGTACGGAAGGCGGTGCCGTTCCAGGGGGCGCAGGAGCGGATCGACTTCTTCGGGCGGACGGAGACGGTGGGGTTCTACAACACGTTCACCGCGCGCTGCTCGGCCGCCGCCGAGGGGGAGCTGGCGATGCACCGGGTGGAGCTGAGCCGTGATGTGGCGACCGGGGACGTGCACGCCCTCCGGGGGCCCGGCTTCGCCGGCGCGCAATTCCACCCGGAGTCGATCCTGACCCTGTCGGGGTCGACGCTGGTGGCCGAGTTGCTGGCAAGGGTGCTGGTCTGAGTCTGTTCCCCAGCCCCGCCCCTTCCCGAACCGGGGCTTCGCCCCAGACCCCGAAGCACGCTCCGCGCGCTGTCCTCAAACGCCGGACGGGCTGATTTCAGCCCGTCC
>NZ_JBSFWT010000130.1:0-13357 GCF_053594975.1 Streptomyces sp. NPDC002537 | reverse complement strand
TACTCCTTGCCGATCTTCACCTTGCCGTCGAGCACGGAGTGCGCGCCGTCCTTGTACATCTTGGCGTTGGGATCGGTGACGGAACCGTTCATCATCACGATCTCGCCCTTGGAGGCGTTGTCACCGAGCTCCTTGAGCAGCGACTCGCCCTGGATCTTCCCGACACGCTCGTTGTCGACCGAGGTGTACGCCTTGATGGGGCCTTCTGCCAGACGGTCGTACGCGACGACGGGAATCCCCTTGTCGTCTGCCTTTTTCACCGAGCTCGCTATCGACTTCGCGTCCACCGCGTCGATGATCAGCGCGTCGACCTTCTTGGTGATCATCGTGTCGACCTGCTGCTGCTGAAGCGACGCGTCCTGCTTGGCGTTGTCGTAGAGGACGGTGGTGTCCGTGCCCGCGAGTTCCTTGATCTTCTTCTCGATCAGCGGCTTGTCGAACCGCTCGTAGCGGGCGGTCTGGTTCTCCGGAAGCAGCAGCCCGATGGTGAGCTTCTTGCCTTCCTTGCCCTTTTCCTTGCCGCCGCCACCTGACTCCGCGGCGCTGCCGCAGGCAGCGAGACCGGCTGCCATTGACGCGGCGGCCACGGCCACAGTCGCACGACGCAGTCGCTTGTTCATTCCGCTCAACCTCCGTTAGAGGGCCGCGCCGTTGCGGCCGAGGTGGCAGGAAGTCAACCTTGCGTCCCAAGAAATCGTCAAGAAGTGAACGCTTAACGACATGACAACGGTGCCACTCGTTATCTGCGTGAATTCAAGATCGCCCGGACGGGATGCTCAAGGGTTTCCCTCCAAGTTCCCGAAAAAATCATCGGCAACACCCGCGAAATGGAGGCCGGGAAGCTGCTGAACGCTCGGTTTCGAATGATCCCGCTACATGTCGGCGTCCGCCGTGAATGACCTCGCCGACTGCCGCTCGGGTTGCGGTATCGGATATCTCACAAGGTGTCCGGACAGATCTCTCTCCAGAACATGAAAAATCCCCCGCTCGTGGAGCGGGGGATTGCGTGCATGATGACGGGAGAAGGGCTGGCGCGGCCCGGCATTCGCCGGGGGGAAGGAATGCCGGACCGCTTGTCGGCAGAGATCGTCAACCGCAGGACGGGAACTCACCGGGAATGACGACTGCCCCCTTTGCCGACAGCGCCAGCCTGACGGAAAGAACAGGCTCTGCGGAAGGCCGAAAGGTGAATGCCTGACGCCAAAGGTTGACTGTACGGGGGAGGGGGCTGTCCGGGCCCTCTCACGTACTGCGGGCCGCCCTCACGACGTGTGCGTCGCCTCTCCGTGCCAGGGTGCGGTGACGGCGAAGACCGCGCCCTGGGGATCGCTCAGCACGGCGGAGCGCCCCCGAGGAGTGTCGGCGGGGGAGGTCCGGACGGTGCCTCCGAGCTCCTCGCACTTCTCGGCGGCGGCATCGCAGTCCATGACGCCGATGTGGGTCAGCCAGCGTGCCGGTGTGCGGCTGTCCACCAGGGTCATACCGCCGCACGGCAGGCCTTGGGCACGCCAGTCCACGTACCGGTCGGACGCGGGGGCCTCAGGGGCCGTCCAGCCGAATACCCGGCCGTAGAATCCGCGGGCCCGGTCGGCGTCATGCGTCTGCAGCTCGTTCCAGTACATGGACCCGGGCTGTCCGGTGACGTCGGCTCCGAGGAGTGCCTCGGGCTGCCATATGCCCACCCTCGCCCCTCCCGGATCGGCCACGACGGCCAGGCAGCCGAGGTCGTTGATTTCCACGGGACCTTCCACCAGCACCCCACCGGAATCCAGGACTGTGCAGACTGTTTCGTCGACGTCGGTGACGCGGACATAGGGCAGCCAGGTGGGACGGGGAATCTCCGGAGTGCACGGACTGATTCCGCTGACAGTTTTCCCGTCCAACGCGAACGTGCTGTAATCGATCACCGCCGGTCCGGTGCCGGGCGTGCTCTGCCAGTGGAACAGTTCTTGGTAGAAGGTCGCCGAAGCCGACGGATCCAAGGTCGTGACATCCGCCCAGCATGGAATTGACACCTGGTTGTGGATCTTCACGTCGGGCTCCGCCGGGGGTGGGTGTCGAGGGCCGTTTCCGCAACCCGGATGGGGCGGGTTCGCGTATGCGTGCGGAGATATCACATCGCATACCGCACAACGGAAGCCTACAGCGACGAATGTCCCATTCCGCGACCACCAAAGTTGACCCGATCGCGGCCGATGGTTGATTTGAGGGTCATTCTAGGTTTCCCGATTGATTCCGAAGGGGCGGCAAGAAGTGAATTCTCGCGGGAGACGATGGCCCTGCCGGGCGGAGCGCATCCTTCGGGCCCGGTGAAACGGGCGGATCCCGTACCCCGTCCGACCCTCCCCATGAACTGAGCTGAGAAGCATGCGCGTACCGTCCTCCCCTCAGCGCACTGTCGCTGTCGTCCTGGCCGGGGGCACCGGCCGACGTGTCGGACTGGCCATTCCCAAGCAGCTGATCAAGATCGCGGGCAGGCCGATCCTCGAACACACCCTGCGTGCCTTCGAGGAGTCCCCCGACATCGACGACGTCCTCGTCCTCATGCACCGGGACTTCCTCTCCCAGGCCCAGGAGTTGGTGGACAGAGCGGGACTGTGCAAAGTGCGCGGTGTCCACGTCGGCGGGGCCACCCGCAGCGAGACCACCCGGCAAGCGCTCGAAGCCCTCCGCGGATACCTGGCCGAGGGCGAGGACCCGAAGGTCCTGCTGCACGACGCCGTGCGCCCGCTGGTGTCCCAGCGCGTGATCTCCGACTGCGTGCGGGCACTGGACACGTACCAAGCGGTGAACGTAGCGATCCCGTCCTCCGACACCGTCATCGTGACGCGGGAACACGGCGGCGACGGGGAGTTCGTCACCGACATCCCGCCGCGTGACCGGCTCTCCCGGGGACAGACGCCCCAGGCCTTCCGGTTCTCCACACTCCGCGCGGCCCACCGGATCGCCGCGGCCGACCGGAGCTTCGAAGCCACGGACGACTGCTCCGTCGTGCTGCGCTGCCTGCCCGCGGTCCCCATCCATGTGGTGCGCGGCGAGGAGCACAACATGAAGGTGACCCACCCGGTGGACATGTTCATCGCGGACAAGCTGTTCCAGCTCGCCTGCGAGATCGCACCGGCCCACCGCTCGGAGTCCGCCTACCTGCAGTCGCTGGACGGCAAGGTCGTCGTGATCTTCGGTGCCAGCTACGGCATCGGCGCCCGCATCCGCGAGTTCGCCGAGAAACATGGCGCGTGGGTCTTCGCCTACAGCCGTTCCGGGACCGGTACCCATGTGGAACGCCCGGAGGACATCTCGGCGGCACTGGCCGAGGCCCGTGACAAGGCCGACCGCATCGACTACGTCGTCAACACCGCCGCCCTCCTCGGGCTCGGAAAGCTGGCCGACACCGACGTCGCCAAGATCGTCCAAGCCACCGCCGTGAACTACCTCGCCCCCCTCCACATCGCCCGCGCCGCCCACCCTTACCTGGCCGAGACCCGGGGGCAACTGCTGCTGTACACCTCCAGCAGCTACACCCGGGGCCGGGCGGACTACAGCATCTATTCCTCCGCGAAGGCCGCGACCGTGAACCTCACCCAGGCCCTCGCCGACGAATGGGCCGCGGATGGAGTGCGGGTCAACTGCATCAACCCTGAGCGCACCAGCACACCGATGCGGTGGAACGCCTTCGGACACGAACCCGAGGACACCCTGCTGACCGCGGAGGAGGTCGCCCAGACCTCCGTCGACGTCCTGCTCTCCGAGCTCACCGGACAGGTGATCGACGTCCGCCGACAGGAGCCCGCGGCACTGCCCGGCCCCCCGGCCGCCGCCCCCGAGCCGTGCGAGCCACCTCTCCACCGGGCCGCCGAGTGATGCGGTCCGCCATCCGCCTGGCCCGGGTGGGCAGCCGCACCGAGCTGGCCGCCGCACTCGTGATGGCGCTCAGCTACCCCCTCCTGGCACTCAGCGCCCTTCTGCCCGCGCCGTCGGCCTTCACGGCCGTCTGCTGCGCTTCCTACGGAGCGGATCACCTCCTGCGCCGACGGGGAAGCTATCTGATCAACCGCCTCGGCAAAGTGGCGTTCGGCCTGACACAGCGTTTCCTGCTGCGGCAGATGCTGCTCGCCCTCCTGGTGGCACGGATGGGCGACCTCTCCACCGTTCACCTCCTGCTGGGCTGCCTGATTCCGTTCCACGGGCTCCAGGCACTGCACAACGCGCTGACCACCCTGATCCGGATCCGGCGCAAGCTGCCGATCGCCACCCGGAACATCGACCTGGCCGCACTGCGGATCCCCAACGCACCACCGGGCTTCCTGCTGAACCACTCGCGGGGGAAGACGGCCCACCTCGACCTGCCGCTCATGGCCGGGGTGTTGCTCGCGTCCACCACAGGGGCCGGCGGATACGCGACGGCCGGTGCGGTGGTGACAGTGGGCGCGGCCCTGATCTGTACAGCGGCGCTGCTTCCCTGGCTGCGCCCGGACCGTCTCCCGCCGGGCCCCAAGGACGTACTCGCGGAGATCGACGCGTGGCTGGGCGATCAACGGCCGCGGACAGTGCTCTACTTCTCGGGCTCCAAGGACTCCGCCTACCAGGTCAACATGTGGCTCGAGACCATGGCACACCAACACAGCCGCCCGCTGGTCCTGCTCCGCGAACGGGCCGTCCTCGACCGGCTGGCCCCCACCCCGATCCCGGTGATCTGCGTGCCCGGCGCGGTCCACCTGATGCAGATGGACCTCTCCAGCATCCGCGTGGCGCTCTACCCTGCGAACGTCGGACGCAACATCCATCTGCTGCGCGTACCGACCATGAAGCACGTCTTCATCGGACACGGCGACAGTGACAAGAGCGCCAGTGTCAACCCGTTCAGCAAGGTGTACGACGAGGTGTGGACGGCGGGTCCGGCGGGCCGCGAGCGCTACCGGCTGGCGGCCGTGGGGGTACGCGACGCCGACATCGTCGAGGTCGGCCGTCCCCAACTGGCTTCCGTCCAGCCATGGGACGGCGCGCCCCGGGACCGCCTTCCCACAGTCCTGTACGCCCCCACATGGGAAGGCTGGGACGACCGGCCCGGCAACACTTCCCTCATGGTTGCCGGTGAGAACATCATGCGCCGGCTGCTGGAGGCCCCGCGGCCCGTCCGGGTGCTCTACCGTCCGCACCCCTTCGCCGGCACCCGCGACCCCCAGGCCGAAGCCGCCCATCTGCGTATCACGGCCATGATCGAGGAAGCGGCGGCGCGGCGCGCCGCCGACCCGGCTTGGGCGGCATGCGGGGAGGCCGGGCGTGCCGAGGCGCGAGCCGAACTCACCTTCCTCACCACGTGCTTGGAGACCGTCACGGACATCGCCGGGCGGACCCGTGACGAGGCCGAGGCCTCGCGGGTCTCCGGAGAGGGCAGGGTCAGGGCGGACACGGTCGCGCGCCTGCAAAAGCTCTGGAACGAGACGTACTGGCGCGCCGTGGGCGACTGGCAGCATCATGTGGTCACCGCCGACGGACCACAGCTGTACGACTGCTTCAACGTGGCGGACGGCCTCGTCGCCGATGTCTCCAGCGTGGTGTCGGACTTCACGGCCAGCGGTAAACCTTATGCCGTGACCGACTCCGCCGGACTCGGTCCCGACCTGTTCCGGCTGCAGAACACCGCGGCTCGGGCCGCGACCATCCTCACCCCTGAGGCCGCACAGATCGAGGAACTCCTCGACGCGATTACGCTGGATGACAGGGACCCGCTCGCCGCCGACCGGCAGGAACTCAAGGAATATCTCCTCGGCTCCGGCCGGCCGGGCTCTCTCGACCGCTTCGACGCGGCCATCCGCAGACTCGTGGCCGTATCGGAGAGCCGGAACCGCGCGGCGGTGTTGACGCCAAGGAGCTGACCGTGACCACTTCCGAACTTGTCTCCGCCTACCTGGCGGCACTGGAGCGGGCTGATGCGGACGCCGTGCTGAAGCTCTTCACCTCCGATGCCGTGGTCCACTCGCCGTTGTACGGCCCCCGACCGGCCGCCGAGTTCTACCCCGTGCTCTTCGCCGACACCGGCCGATCACGCCTGACCCTGCTCGGAACGATGGACGGCAGCAGCCAACAGGGCGCCCCGTTGGTCTCGTTCTGGTTCCACTTCGACTGGCGCCTGCCCTCCGGCGCCGCGGCCCCGTTCACCGTGGTGGACATCGCCGAACTCGCCGACGACGGCCGGATCGCCGCGTTGCACATCGTGTACGACACCGTCGAGGTGCGGCCGGCTTTCGAAGCCGAGACCGGCACGTCGTGGCGGGCCTAGGACCGGTCGGGAGGCGGTCGGCCGGAGCCGTGCGGGTCGTGGGAGAGGGCCGACGCCACGAGCACCGCGGCGATCAGCACGAGGTTCTTGAGTATGTACTGCCCTTCCATGGTTCCGGTCAGCGGAGCTTTCCAGGTCAGTTCGGGGAAGAGGGCGAGCGGGGAGACGGTTCCGGCCATATGGCCGAGGAAGGCGAGTGTGGTGAGCCGAGGGAACTGCCATGTCATCAGGCATATCCCCAGGGCGACTTCGAAGGCGCCGACAGAGATATGTGCCGCCGCGCCACTCAGCAGACCGAAGGTCAGCACCTCCGTGGTCCGGACCACGAGTGTCTCCGCGGGGCTGAGTCCCGGTACCAGTTTGAGAGCGCCGAACCAGACGAACACGACCCCGGTGCAGCCCCGTAGCAGTGGCGCCGACCACTGGATGAGGAAGGCGAGGGCGGCCTCCTCCACCCGGTGAACGAGTGGGGTGCGCCGATGCCGCGCGCCATGCCTGCCCGGAGGTTTCGGCTTATGGGAATGCCGTGCCACCCGTTGATCATCTACCGACTTCAGGAGCCGGACCGGGGGCAAAGGTTGACGCTCCGAGCCGGAAGGGGAGTTGGGGGCTCTTGTCCAGCGTCACATTGTCGGGTGGGTTCTCTCGTCGGAGTGCTCTCCGGGCTGACGGGGGACCAGTCCCGCAGCCCTCGCTCTCTGCTGGGGGACGGTCCCGTCGTTGTGACGGAGGGATTCCTGCGGCGCGGGCAGCGTGATGTGCACCCTGAAGCCGCCGTCCTGGGTGGTGTGCGCCTCCAGGTGCCCTCCGGCCCGGGATGTCTGCTCCCGCATGCTGACCAGTCCGAGGCCGAGCCCCAGCCCTCCGGGGAGACCGGCCGATGACGCGGTGCCGGGTCCGTTGACGACCTCCAGGCACACTTCCTGTGCGGTGAAGTGGAGTTGGAGGGAGATGGGTGCGCCGTGGCCGTGTTTCACGGCGTTGGTGAGCGCTTCACGACCGCAGCCGCGGAGGACGTTGTCCGTGTCTGCTGTGAGGGGGCGGGCCAGGCCGGACTGCTGGAAGGAGACGTCGATGCCGGCGGCGGTCAGGTTGGCCACGAGAGCGGCGGCGAACTGGGCGTAGGCGGGCCCCGTACGGCCCATGGGGTCGGACTGGCCACGCAGGATGTCGAGGGTGTCGCGCAGGTCCCGGAGCATGTCCCTGGTCCCTTCTTCCACGGCCGAGGCCAGCGTGGTGGCCTTCTGCGGCATCTCCGGTGTACGCCGCAGCGCTTCCGCCTGGAAGGTCAGGACGGTGGCCCGGTGTCCCAGGCCGTCGTGGATGTCGAAGGCGAGCCGCGTCCGTTCGTCGAGGACGGCTTGGCGCGCGGCCTGGTCGACGGCGTGCTCGACCGCCACCAGGCGTTGCTGGAGCAGCCAGTTCACCTCGCGCCGTCTACGCGTCAGCGCGCCCAGCGCCGCGGGGAAACAGACCTTCACGATGGTGTCGTACGCCATGGCGGACACCTCCGGCGAAGGTTCCACCCACTCTCGCGTGCCCACGTACAGGAAGCCACTGAGGGCGATCCCGGCCCAGCGGCCGCTTTTGCCGTAACTGCCCACGGCGTACGCGGCGAAGATCAGCGGTGTGGCCTCGTCGGAGGCCAGTGTGCTCAGCAGGGCGGCCGTCATGGTCAGCATGGGAACCGTCCGCCGCAGCAGAAGCGCGGCGCAGGCCACGAACATGACCAGGACCGACCCCCAGTAGGTGGGCACCAGGCCGCTCCGGTGGGACTGGTCCAGGGCGAGGAGCGAGGCCACGCAGGCCGCGGCGTAGGTGGCGCCGTCGACAAGCCGGGGATGCCGGATGTCGCCGAGAGCGTCGACAAGGGTGTTGACGGTGAAGAGGCGACGGGGATGCTCGCGTGACGCGAGAGGTCTCATGATCTGCTGCCGCTCGGGTCTCTGATGGGTGAGGCGCGGAGATGAAGCGCGCCTTCTGAATCCTCCACGAGCGGCGGCCGTGTGCCCCGTTTCAGCAGGATCCATTATTTTATGGCACGTAATCTGCTCGATTCCGGCATGTGCCGTGCCAGGATCGATGAAATCCGTCAGGTCCCGAGGCGCTCGCCGAGTGCGGAGCGCGCCGGGGCTGCCGTCGCCGGTGCCACCGATCCGACCGGTCGTCGGCGGAGTGCGCGGGCGGGGGCGGTCGGCCCACCGGTGGCGGACACACGCTCAAGATGCCGCCCCGCGTGGGAACTTGGCGAGATCGCGGGTATGTATGTGACCGGGGTCACGTGAGTGCGCTCGGGCGGGTTCCTCTCTTGCATCGGAAGGCGGAGAGGTATCCGGACTTATGGGTTCCGCAGAGAAGGGTCGCCCCGGCCGAAGAATCGGCCGCCGAGGTGCGGAAACACCCTCCGGGAGGCCCTTGGGGGCACGCGGCGGGCGGGACTTTAGTCCCTGGATACCTCTTGGGGATTCCTTGACGATTCCTTGAGAAAGAGGGAGCGGTGGCACCGGCCCGTGGTCGGCACCGCACCCGGACATCCCGGCGGCGCCGCGAGGGCCAGCCGCCCGAGCGAGAGCCGGACCCGCCCTATGCAGCACCAACTCACATCCGCCCAGCAACTCCTCGCCTCCGACGGCGCGGGCGGCATCGAGAAAACGATCAACGACCTCTTCACCCCCCTCACCGAGTTCGTCTCGAGCGTGATCTTCGCCGAACTCACCGTATTCGGCGTCACGTTCCCCTGGATCGTCGCGTGGCTCGTCGTCGCGGGCACGGTCTTCTCGCTGTATTTCGGCGCCGTCCAGGTCCGCGGATTCGTCCACGCCCTCAAGCTGGTACGCGCCAGCAGCCGCCGTGGCGGCGACGCGGGCGACCCCGGCGAGGTGACCCCCTTCCGGGCCCTCACCGCGGCGGTCTCCGGCACCGTCGGACTCGGCAACATCGCCGGTGTCGCGGTCGCCGTCACCATCGGCGGCCCCGGCGCCACCTTCTGGATGATCCTGTGCGGCCTGCTGGGCATGGCCATCAAGTTCGTCGAGTGCACCCTGGCCGTGAAGTACCGCGAGGTCGACGAGGACGGCACCGTCCGAGGCGGGCCCATGCAGTACCTGCGCCGCGGACTCGCGGACCGCGGGCTGCCCCGACTGGGCCGCTTCCTGGCCCCGCTCTTCGCCGCCATCATCGTGATCTTCGCCGTCCTGGGCGGCAACATGTTCCAGATCAACCAGACCCTCGCGCAGCTGCGTGCCGTCACCGGCGGCGAGAGCGGCTGGATGGGCGGCTCCGGCGCGGGCCTCGTCTTCGGCATCGTCACCGCGACGCTGATCGCCATCGTGCTGATCGGCGGCATGAAGGTCATCGGCGCCGTCACCGCCCGGTTGGTCCCGGCCATGGCCGCCGTCTACATCGGCGCCTGTCTCGTCGTCATCGCCGTCAACATCTCCTCCGTGCCCGCCGCCGTGACCTCGATCATCGAGGGGGCCTTCAACCCCTCCGGCGTCGCGGGCGGATTCATCGGTGTCATGATCATCGGGTTCCAGCGGGCCGCGTTCTCCAACGAGGCGGGCCTGGGTTCCGCCCCGATGGCCCACGCCGCGGTGAAGACCAAGCACCCCGTCACCGAAGGGTTCGTGGCCATGCTCGGCCCCTTCATCGACACCGTCATCGTCTGCACCATCACCGCGCTGACCATCATCATCGCCCGGCCCCAGAGCTGGCTCACCGCCCGCGAGGCGATCGCCAACGGCGAGGACGCGCCGGGCGGCGTGGCCCTCACCTCGGACGCGTTCGCCACCGTCCTGCCCTGGTTCCCCTACGTACTGACCGTCGCGGTCGTCCTCTTCGCCTTCTCCACCGTCATCACCTGGACGTACTACGGCGAGCAGGGCTGGGCCGACATCTTCGGCCGCGGCAGGAAGAGCCTGCTGACCTACAAGATCGTCGTCTCCCTCTGCGCCATCGTCGGCGCGATGCTGACCCTGGGCTCGGTCCTCGACCTGGCCGACGCCCTCGTGTTCGTCCTGGCGCTCTTCAACGTCATCGGCCTCTACCTCATGGCGCCCATCGTCAAGAGGGAACTCGCCTCCTACCGCGCCCATCTGCGCGCCAAGGCCGCCGCGCGCGAGGACGAGGCATCGCCGAGCGAAGCCCCGGCGGAAACCGGTACCCAGACTCCCTGAGCCGGGCCCGGCGGCCGACTCATCGGGCCCAAGGGCCAGGTTCGGCACAGCACTTCGCCCGCTCGCCCCACTTGCAGGGGCGGGCGGGCGAAGGCGTTGCGGTGCGAAGGGGGCGGTTCGCGGAGCGTGGGCCGGGCAGAGGCGGTACCGCCGGGCCGGTTGCGCCGCACGGCGTCGCGTACGTCGGCCAGGGTGTCAGGGAGCAGGTTGTCGCCCTGTGGGCGGCGCGGACCGGTTGACCGGCCGGCATGGAACGGCATACGTGACTCGGGCAGCGTTCGGCGGCGAATCCGCCGTCATCGAGCCGGGATCGACGGACCGGGGGTGAACGAGGTCAAGAGGTCAACTGGCGACGGACACCAGATGCGGACCGCCTGCCCGGGAACGCGGCGGCTTCTTCGCGTAGAGAGGAGCCTTGATATCGGGAAGGGCTCCCGCGGTGATGTCGCTCTGCGCACGCAGGAACGCGCCGCGCATGGCCTCTTCCGACTCGTACTTGGCGATGAGCGGGTGGAGCCGGTGCCCCCGGCCCCTGCCGCGGGGCAGCACGAGATTCCGTGATGTCAGCAGCTGCATTCCCCGGCTGACCGCCGATTCGTGCAGGCCGAGCTTCTCGGCGAGCTCCGCCTGGTTCAGGTGTACCGCTCCGCCGAATTCCTGAAGGTGCGTCATCATGCCGAGCACTGCCAGGGCATTGGGGGTGAGGTGGAGCCGGTCGAGCATCCCCAGCAGCTTGGGGGACATGACATCCATAGAGCGTTCTCCTGCTATATCGCGTCGACGAACCCCGCCGGACCTATTCCATCGGGGAAAGTATTCTCCAGCAGTTCGGACCTTGTCGAGGTGACCACGTCGTTCTGCTTGTCACCGTTCCCCCTGAAGCACAGACGGGGATTGACCTGCCATCGCCCGTTCCGGACTTTTCTGACGTAGTTGAGCTCGCACAGCCGCTTCAGGGCCGCGTTCACGGTCGTCCTCGGCGCGCCGATGCCATCGGCCATCTGCTGCTGCGTCTGGTCGACATAGCTGTCCTGCTGACAGCCCGCCAGATACAGGAAGACCGCGATCTGTGACGGGCTGATCTTGTGGGCGATGATGCAGCGCGCCATGATCTTGGCCAGGAACCAGTTGGACGTGAGCGAGTACCCGTCCGACCCGGCCATGTCGTGCGGCCGGCGAATCGCCTTGTAGCGAATGTTTATCTCTTCGACGGGGCGTGGGCGGGGGACCCGGGACGACACCACGGCGAGTTCGTCGGCAAGTGCTCCCACCAGGCTCTCGAACTCGGGCTCGGTGCGCGGGCCGCGGCGCTGCGCTCCCCATGCCGTCGGCATGTCACGTGCCTCGCGTGATGACACCGCATCTCCATTGCTGCTTCGGCGGACTGTGGCGGTCGGACCTTGCGGACTCCCCGAATTCGACTTGCGGGTCAGCGCAACTCGATGTCGATGATGCTGGCATGTCGTGCCGGTCTTGCTGACCGGCGAAAGTTGACTTGCATGTATCAGCAAGTTGACGTCTGGGGCCTGCGGCATCCGCGAGCCGGCCCGGTCGACTTCCGGCTGTCCGTACGGGAACGACGCTTCAAGATCATGTACTTTCAGCTGTTGTGGGCGGTAATCCGTACGAGCATGCTGGGGGCGGTCGAATCCAATGTCTGGCCGACCGGTTTACGAAATACAGCGCGGGAGGTTGTCCCAGTGGGCACGGAGGGGCGCGGCCGCCCTTTTATCGAGATCGTCTACCGCGTGACGAAGAGGTTCTTTCTGCGTTCCCTGCGAAGAGCTCTGGGAAAGCCTTCTCCGGGCTGCTGACCGGTGCCGGGTGAATCGGTTCCACCGAATTCCCGTCCGGCGGAGGGAAGTTCATCGGGGGAGGGGACACGAGAGGCCGGGCGGTCCGCAGGAACGGTACCGCCCGGCCTCGACCCTCCAAAGTCAGCGCGTGAGCAGCTCGGCCTCGAGCGCGATGACCTTGACGCCCGTCAATGCCTGGCTGACCGGACAGTTCCGCTTGGCCTCCTCGGCCGCGGCGTGGAAGTCCTCCTCCGGCAGGCCCGGGACGCGGGCCCTGACCGCCAGAGTGATGCCGGTGATGCCCTCACCGGGCTGGAAGGTCACATACGCCTTGGTGTCGACCGTGTCGACGGTGTAACCCTGCTCGGCCATGCCGTGCGTGAACGCCATGGAGTAACAGGAGGCGTGGGCCGCGGCGATCAGTTCCTCAGGGCTGGTGGCGCCGTCGGGCCGCTCGGTGCGGGCTGGCCAGTTCACGTCGTACGTGGTCCCGGAGGACTCGAGGGTGACACTGCCCTTGCCCTGGACGAGATTCCCTTCCCAATGGGCTTCGGCCGTTCGCATGGTTGCCATGAGTGATGCACTCCTGTGGTTCGGCGAGAAGAGCTCTGATGTCCAAGCTAGGGAAGTCGGCTCGTCCCGTGTATCACCTTTCGGATACCCCGGCCCGACCAATGGCGATCCTGGAGAGGGTGTCATCGCCCGCCACTCGTACCCTGCGCTGTTCTGGCGGACCGTGCGGCCGGGCCTTGCGGATTCCGTGAATCCGGATTGCCGGACACCGCAAGAAGATGTCGGTGATGTCGGCATTCCCGTGGCCGTCTTGCCGATGAGCGGAAGCTTTCTTGCGGATACCCGCAAATGGACGTCGGAGTTCATGGACATCGGCGGTCGTGAAACGGAGAACCCCGCCTTCCAGGACCCGGGTCCAGGGAACGGATTCGGCGCCCGGATCCACCCGCACCACAGAACGGTGCGCCCCACCGGCGGGCACGGTGACGACGAACGTGCGGAGGTACCCAGCGTGCCGGCCCCCAGGGCATCCGGAAGCCGGTGCGGACCATCTCCTGGTCGTCCGCGATGACCACGGTGGTCGCCATGCTGTT
>NZ_JBSFWT010000129.1:0-13403 GCF_053594975.1 Streptomyces sp. NPDC002537 | reverse complement strand
GCTCGCCCGGGTCGGGAAGGCCGCCTCGGGCGCGCTCGGCGAGGTCGCCGTGGCCCCGCGCGCGGGGGGCGGAGCCCCGGCAAGGACTTACGCCAGGATCGCCGGGATCGTGGCCTCATGCGCGGAGCGCAGTTCGTCGAGCGGCAGCTCGAAGTGGCCCTGGAGGTCGATCGATTCACCGTCCACGACACCGATCCGCACGGCCGGCAGGCCCCTCGCCCCGCACATGTCCGAGAAGCGGAGCTCCTCGCTGCGCGGCACGGAGACGACGGCGCGGCCGGCCGACTCGGAGAAGAGGAAGGTGAACGCGTCCAGCCCGTCGGGCACGACGAGCCGCGCCCCCTTCCCGCCCCGCAGGCAGGACTCGACGAGGGCCTGGACCAGACCGCCGTCGGAGAGGTCGTGCGCGGCGTCGACCATGCCGTCGCGCGAGGCGGCGATCAGGATCTCGGCGAGCAGTTTCTCCCGCTCCAGGTCCACGGCCGGCGGCAGGCCGCCGAGGTGGTCGTGGATGACCTGCGACCAGGCGGAACCGCCCAGTTCCTCGCGCGTGTCGCCCAGGAGGTAGAGCAGCTGCCCCTCCTCCGGGAACGCCATCGGCGTACGGCGGTCGACGTCGTCGATGACGCCGAGCACCGCGACCACGGGGGTCGGGTGGATGGCGGTCTCGCCGGTCTGGTTGTAGAGCGAGACGTTGCCGCCGGTGACCGGCGTGCCGAGCGTCAGACAGCCGTCGGCCAGACCGCGGGTGGCCTCCGCGAACTGCCACATGACGGCCGGGTCCTCGGGCGAGCCGAAGTTCAGGCAGTTGGAGATGGCCAGCGGACGGGCGCCGGTGGCGGCCACGTTGCGGTAGGACTCCGCGAGCGCCAGCTGCGCGCCCGCGTACGGGTCGAGCTTGGCGTAGCGGCCGTTGCCGTCCGTGGCGACGGCGACACCGAGGTTGGTGTTCTCGTCGATGCGGACCATGCCGGAGTCCTCCGGCTGCGACAGCACCGTGTTGCCCTGCACGAACCGGTCGTACTGGTCGGTGATCCAGGACTTGGACGCCTGGTTCGGCGAGGAGATCACCTGGACGACCTGGCGGCGGAGGTCCTCGGCGGTCGCCGGGCGCGGCAGCGCGTTGGCGTCGTCGGCCTGGAGGGCGTCCTGCCAGTCCGGACGGGCGTAGGGACGCTCGTAGACGGGGCCCTCGTGCGCGACCGTGCGCGGCGGCACGTCGACGATCTGCTCGCCGTGCCAGAAGATCTCCAGCCGTTCGCCGTCGGTCACTTCACCGATGACGGTGGCGATGACGTCCCACTTCTCGCAGATCTCCAGGAAGCGGTCGACCTTGCCGGGCTCGACGACGGCGCACATGCGCTCCTGCGACTCGCTCATGAGGATCTCCTCGGGCGAGAGGGTCGCGTCGCGCAGCGGGACACGGTCGAGCTCGACCCGCATGCCGCCCGAACCGGCGCTGGCCAGCTCGCTGGTGGCGCAGGACAGGCCCGCGCCGCCGAGGTCCTGGATGCCGTCGACCAGGTCCTCGCGGAAGATCTCCAGGGTGCACTCGATGAGGAGCTTCTCCTGGAAGGGGTCGCCGACCTGGACGGCGGGCCGCTTGGCCGGTCCGGTCGAGTCGAAGGTCTCGGAGGCCAGCACGGAGACGCCGCCGATGCCGTCGCCACCGGTGCGGGCGCCGTAGAGGATGACCTTGTTGCCCGCGCCGGACGCCTTCGCGAGGTGGATGTCCTCGTGCTTCATCACGCCCACGCACAGCGCGTTGACCAGCGGGTTGCCCTGGTAGCAGGCGTCGAAGACGACCTCGCCGCCGATGTTGGGCAGGCCCAGGCAGTTGCCGTAGCCGCCGATGCCCGCAACGACGCCCGGCAGGACGCGCTTGGTGTCGGGGTGGTCGGCGGCGCCGAAGCGCAGCGGGTCCATGACGGCGACCGGGCGGGCGCCCATGGCGAGGATGTCGCGGACGATGCCGCCGATGCCGGTGGCCGCGCCCTGGTAGGGCTCGATGTACGAAGGGTGATTGTGCGACTCGACCTTGAAGGTGACCGCGTAGCCCTGGCCGACGTCGACGACACCGGCGTTCTCGCCGATGCCCACGAGCAGGGCGCCCCCTCCCGGTGTATCGGCCTCGGGGGCCTTCTCACCGAACTGCCGGAGGTGGACCTTGCTGCTCTTGTACGAGCAGTGCTCGGACCACATCACGGAGTACATGGCCAGCTCGGCGCCGGTGGGACGGCGGCCGAGGATCTCGCGGATGCGCGCGTACTCGTCCGGCTTGAGCCCGAGTTCGGCCCACGGCTGGGCGTCGTCCGGGGTCTGGCCGGCGTGCTTGACGGTGTCGAGAGTCATGCGTTGACCAGCTTCTTCAGGATCGAGGTGAAGAATCCGAGGCCGTCCGTGCGGCCGGTGCCGATGAGCGGCTCCACCGCGTGCTCGGGGTGCGGCATCAGACCGACGACATTGCCCGCGGCGTTGGTGATGCCGGCGATGTCGCGCAGCGAGCCGTTGGGGTTGCCGTCGAGGTAGCGGAAGGCGACGCGGCCCTCCGCCTCCAGCTCGTCGAGGGTCCGCTCGTCGGCCACGTACCGGCCGTCGATGTTCTTCAGCGGGACGGAAATCTCCTGGCCCGCCTCGTAGTCGGACGTCCAGGCGGTGTCCGCGTTCTCCACCCGCAGCTTCTGATCGCGGCAGATGAAGTGCAGGTGGTTGTTGCGCAGCATCGCGCCGGGCAGCAGGTGGGACTCGGTGAGCACCTGGAAGCCGTTGCAGATGCCGAGGACGGGGAGGCCCTCACGCGCACCCTCGACGACCTTCTCCATGACGGGCGAGAAGCGGGAAATGGCACCCGCCCGCAGATAGTCGCCGTAGGAGAAGCCGCCGGGCAGGATCACGGCATCGACCTGTTTGAGGTCTTTGTCGCGATGCCACAGCGATACGGGCTCGAGTCCGGCGATCCGTACGGCCCGCTGGGTGTCGCGGTCGTCCAGAGTGCCGGGGAAGGTGATGACTCCTACACGAGCGGTCATCGCGCTTCCCCGTCGACCTTCACGGTGAAGTCCTCGATCACGGTGTTGGCGAGAAACGTTTCCGCCATCTCGTGGATGCGGGCGAGGGCGGCCTCGTCGACCGGGCCCTCCACCTCGAGTTCAAAGCGCTTGCCCTGACGGACGTCGGCGATCCCCTCGAAACCCAGGCGTGGCAGCGCGCGCTGCACCGCCTGCCCCTGCGGGTCGAGGATCTCCGGCTTGAGCATGACGTCGACTACGACGCGTGCCACTGGCACTCCCGGTGTGTGGTGCGTGAGCTGAAGCGGTGAGGCCAGAGTACAGTCCCAAAAAATCTACGCGCATAGATATGGCGCGCCATCTGTTACGTTCACGCATCGGGTCAGGAAGAATCCAGGGAAAATCCCGGGAAAAATGTACGCTCCTGATTGTCACCTGATTGTCAAGGGCCACGCCGGGAGAATTAACCGGGCTTCCATTTCCAATGGCCTTCGTTGTACAAATGAATAATCATTGATCCGGAACCATCCGAACCATCCGAACCTTGCGGCACCGCAGCTGACCGCGGTGCCGCCCGCCGAAAGGACCGATATTCGTGGCACAGCGCGTAGTGGTCACGCTTTCCGATGACATCGACGGCGGGGACGCCGCGGAGACGGTCCTCTTCGGCCTCGACGGCAAGTCGTACGAGATCGACCTCAACACTGCCAATGCGAAGAAACTGCGCACGGCCCTCTCGCGCTACGTGGAGGCCGGGCGCAAGCAGTCCCGCTCGGGGAAGGTCTACCGGCGGACGTCGGTCGCGCCCGACCCGTCCGCGGTGCGCGCGTGGGCCCGCTCCCACGGCATGGACGTCCCGCCGCGCGGCCGCATCCCGAAGCGGGTGTACGAGGCCTTCAACGCGGCCGAGTGACCGCCGGCGGACCATCGACGGACCGACGGCCGGCCACCGGACGACCGTCGGCCGACCGAGTTGCCAAGCACCCCCGTTGATCAGCTAGAGTTTGGATCACGCCGAGGGGAACGGACGGGAAACCGCCGGGACTTCGGGGTCATGCGGGTGTAGCTCAGTAGTAGAGCGCCCTCTTTCCAAGGGGGAGGCGCAGTGTGCGATTCCTGTCACCCGCTCTGATCGTTCCGACGGTCGATCCATGTACGTGGACCGGCCGCTCGTGACGACACCATGCGGGTGTAGCTCAGTAGTAGAGCGCCCTCTTTCCAAGGGGGAGGCGCAGTGTGCGATTCCTGTCACCCGCTCTGATCGTTTCCACGGTCGTCCCACCTCGGTGGACCGGCCGCGCGTGACGAGTCATGCGGGTGTAGCTCAGTAGTAGAGCGCCCCCTTTCCAAGGGGGAGGCGCAGTGTGCGATTCCTGTCACCCGCTCTCATCACGTACCGACCACTCCTGTGAGTCCGGTACAGTGGTGTTCGCACCGCCCGGTGGAAGCCGGTCGGCAGCAATGCGGACGTAGCTCAGTTGGTAGAGCACCACCTTGCCAAGGTGGATGTCGCGAGTTCGAGTCTCGTCGTCCGCTCTTCTGATGAAGGCCCTGGTCTTATGGACCGGGGCCTTTGTCGTGTTCCCCTTTCGTGTTCCCGCGCCTTCCCGCGTCTTCCCGCGCCTCCCCTCACCTTCCCTCGCCTTCCCGTGTCGCATGACATACGTCATCCGAGGTCATGACAGCTCGCACTGATCTCCGGGCCGATCGGCCGGGAGCCTTGAGACATGGACATCGGGGAGAGTGTGATCGACGTCTCGGGGCTGCGCCGTCGCTACGGCCCGGAGGGCGAGAAGGGTTTCGAGGCGGTGCGGGGGGTCTCCTTCACCGTGGGGCGCGGCGAGTTGTTCGCGCTGCTGGGCACGAACGGGGCGGGCAAGACCTCCACGGTCGAGCTGTTGGAGGGCCTGGCCCGGCCGTCCGGCGGGCAGGTGCGGGTGCTGGGGCACGATCCTTACGAGGAGCGGTCCGCGGTCCGGCCGCGGGTCGGGGTGATGCTCCAGGAGGGCGGCTTCCCGTCCGACCTGACCGTCACGGAGACGGTCCGGATGTGGGCGGGCTGCACCAGCGGAGCGCGGCCGGTCGAGGAGGCGCTCGGTCTGGTCCGGCTCACGGCCCGCGGCGATGTGCGGATCAAGCAGCTCTCCGGCGGTGAGCGGCGGCGGCTCGACCTGGCGCTGGCCCTGCTCGGCAGGCCCGAGGTGCTCTTCCTCGACGAGCCGACGACGGGCCTGGATCCGGAGGCGCGGCACACCACCTGGGAGTTGGTGCGCAAGCTGCGGGAGGACGGCACGACAGTGCTGCTGACCACCCACTATCTGGAGGAGGCGGAGGCCCTCGCGGACCGGATCGCGATCATGCGCGAGGGGCGGATCGTGGCGTCCGGGGCGCCCGGTGAGGTGATCGGCTCCTATCCGGCCCGGATCCGCTTCGCGATGCCGGTGGGCTGGTTCGTGGGCGATCTGCCCCCGCTCGCCGAGCTGGGCGTCGAGCGGCACGAGGAGGCCGCCGGCCGGATAGAGCTCCAGACACGGGAGTTGCAGCGGACGCTGACCGGGCTGCTGCTCTGGGCCCGGGAGAAGGACATAGAGCTCGAAGGGCTGGACGCGCGGACCGCTTCCCTGGAGGAGGCGTTCCTGGCCATAGCGGGCGTGGGCCCGGATACGGATGCGGGTGTGGTCGCGGGCGCCGGAGTGGGCGCCGCCGCGAGGAGGGGTGAGTGATGGCGATGGCCACGACGATATCCACGGCGGGATCGCGGGTGCTGGCGCTGGGGCGGGCGGAGCTGACGCTGCTCGGGCGGAGCAAGACCGCGCTGTACATGGGGCTGCTGATGCCCGCCGTGATGGTCTACGCGATGCACGGCGCGATCGCCAAGGTCGATCTCGACAAGGCCGGGATGTCGGTCGCCGAGGTGTCGGTGACCGGAGGCTTCGGCTTCGTGCTGATCCTCGCCGTCTATCAGAACCTGGTCACCGCCTATGTCGCACGGCGGGAGGAGCTGGTGCTCAAGCGGCTCCGCACGGGCGAGGCGAGTGACACGGAGATATTGGCGGGCACAGCGATACCGGCGGTGCTCGTGGCACTCGCCCAGTGCGTCCTGCTGGTGGTGGCGGGCGTCGCCTGGCTGCGGCTGGGAGGGGTGGCCCGGCCCGAACTGCTCCTGGCCGGGCTGGTGTTGGGCGTGGCCCTGTGCGTCACACTGGCCGCGGCCACCGCGGCCTGGGCCAAGTCGGTCGAGGGAGCGCAGTTCGTGACCACTCCCCTGTTCCTGATCTCGATGGCGGGCTCGGGTCTGGTGGTGCCCCTGGAGGCGCTGCCGGACAGCGTCGCGCAGATATGCCGGCTGCTGCCGCTGACCCCGGCGATGGAGCTGATGCGCGATGGCTGGCTCGGCGGGATGAGCGCCGCCGACGCCCTGCGGGATGTGCTGACCGCGTTGGTCTGGGTGGCGTTGGGCGTGTTTGCTGTACGGCGATGGTTCCGCTGGGAGCCGCGGAGGTGAGCCTGCCGAGTGGCGGGTGATCGACAAGCGATGGGGGGCACGAACGTGGGCAAACGACTGCGGGAATGGCGGAGCTGGAGCAGGGTCGCCCAGGTCGATTTCTATTCGCGGATGACCATCTGCGTGGTCCCCTTCCTCTTTCCGCTGTCCAATGGGACCCAACTGCTGAGCGGCTCCCGGCCGCTGGGGTGGCTGCTGTTGGGGATCTGCGTCGTCCACTGCGCGCACCACGTCACGCTGGCCCGGCGGTGTCTGGACCACTATTTGTGGAAGCGGCCCGCGCCGTGGTGGGGGGTGGCCGTCTCCGCGGTGCTGTTCCTCGCCTTCGTGGTCGTCTTCGTCGTCAAGGTCCGGGTCGAAGGGCTGACGTACATCACCACTTCGGCCATGATGCTCCAGGCGGGCGGGCTGATCGTGTTCGGCTCGTTCAGCACTCTGGTCCGGATCCGCCGGTATCTCGCCGTCTGTGTGCTGGCGGCGGTGGTGCTGGGTGGCGGGGTCCTCCTGGCGGGCGGGCAGCCGGCGGGGGCGTTCGTGGTGACCCTGTTCACCGTGTTCACCGGGGTGTGGAGCCTGACCGTGATGCGCACGTCGGCGTGGATGCTCTCCGTGCTGTGGGAGCTGGAGGCGGCCCGTACGGCGCAGGCGCGGCTGGCGGTCGCGGAGGAGCGGCTGCGGTTCTCGCGCGACATGCACGACGTCATGGGCCGCAACCTCGCGGTGATCGCGCTCAAGAGCGAGCTCGCCGTGCAGTTGGGGCGGCGGGGCTCCCCCGCGGCGCTGGAGCACATGGCGGAGGTCCAGCGCATCGCCCAGGACTCGCAGCGCGAGGTCCGGGAGGTGGTGCGGGGGTATCGGGAGGCCGATCTTCGCACCGAGCTGATGGGTGCCCGGGGCGTGCTCGCCGCGGCGGGCATCGACTGCCGCATCGACGACGCGGTGGGGGACGGTCTGCCGCAGCCGGTGCAGTCGGCGCTGGCCTGGGTGGTCCGCGAGGCGACGACGAATGTGCTGCGGCACGCGGACGCGGGGCGGTGCGCGATACGGCTGCGGGCCGTGGAGGGGACGGCGGTGCTCGTCATGGAGAACGACGGCGTGCCGGACCGGCGCCCGCGGGAGGGTTCCGGCAGCGGTTCGGGCGGCGGTTCGGGCCTGGCGGGGCTGCGGGAGCGGCTGGACGCACTGGGTGGCACGCTCGACGGGGAGCGCCCCGGGGCGAAGACGTTCCGTGTGACGGCACGGGTCCCGCTGGCCGGCAGGGGGACGTCGGACTCCATACGCCCCTTGGATGCCGTGGACGCCGTGGAGTCCGTGGACGCCGTGGACGGGGGTGCGCCGGGGGGCGAGGGCGGTGCGCACCGTACGGTGGCCGCCGGTGCGGGTCTTGGAGGGGAAGCGTGACGGACGGCCTGGGGGCGAGTGGTGTGGACGGGCCGGGGGCGGGGGGCGTCAACGGAGGGCCGGGTCCCGTACGGGTGATGCTGGCGGATGACGAGCATCTGATCCGGGGGGCGCTGGCCGCGCTGCTCGGGCTGGAGGACGACCTCCAGGTGGTGGCGGAGGCCGCTTCGGGTCCGGAGGCGCTGGCCATGGCTCGGGCGCACCGGCCGGATGTCGCAGTGCTGGATCTTCAAATGCCAGGGGCCGACGGTGTGATGGTGGCCACATCGCTGCGGGCCGAACTGCCGGACTGCCGCACCATGATCGTGACCAGTCACGGCCGTCCCGGGCATCTGAAGCGGGCGTTGGAGGCAGGGGTGCGGGGGTTCGTCCCGAAGACGGTTTCGGCACAGCGGCTCGCCGAGATCATTCGGTCGGTGCACGCGGGAAGCCGTTATGTGGACCCGGAGTTGGCGGCGGACGCGATCAGTGCGGGTGATTCGCCGCTGACCGCGAGGGAGGCCGAGCTGCTGGAGCTGGCGGAGGACGGGGCGCCCGTCGCGGAGATCGCGGAGCGGGCCTCGCTGACGCAGGGGACGGTCCGGAACTACCTCTCGTCGGCCGTCGCGAAGCTCGGTGTGGAGAACCGTCACGCGGCAGCGCGCATCGCACGCGCTCAGGGTTGGCTATAGTGGTTCCCGCACCGCACGAGAGCGCGGGGCGAATGCGGACGTAGCTCAGTTGGTAGAGCACCACCTTGCCAAGGTGGATGTCGCGAGTTCGAGTCTCGTCGTCCGCTCAGAGTTCGAAGGCCCCGGTCGTCATGACCGGGGCCTTCGGCGTTCCCGGGGCTAGCCGTTGGGGAAGCCGAGGCGGAAGCGGGCGCCGCCGGTCTCGGCCCGTTCCGCTGTCAGCTCGGCGCCGTGGGCGCGGGCGATCTGGCGGGCCATGGCGAGCCCGAGGCCGGAGCCGGGGAGGGCGCGGGCCTGCCGGGAGCGGTAGAAGCGGTCGAAGACGTAGGGCAGGTCCTCGGTGGAGATCCCGGGGCCGTGGTCGCGGACCGTGAGGTCGAGGCCGTGGTCCGTGCGTTCCAGCCGGACCTCGACCACGGCGCCGGGCGGGCTGAACTTGGCCGCGTTGTCGAGCAGGTTGGACAGCAGCCGGGCGAGGCGGGCGGGGACGCCGGGGACGGTGACGGGGCCCGCCGAGTCCAGGTCGGCGGTGAAGGGTGTGCCGGGCCAGTGGCCGCGGGCGGCGGTCACGCAGCGCGCGGCGAGCAGATCGAGGCGGACCTGTTCGACGAGTTGCTGGGGCTCCTCGTCCCTGGCGAGTTCGATGAGGTCGTTGACCAGGCCGGTGACCTCGCGGAGCTGGCGGCCCAGGGCGGCGGAGGCCCGCTCGCGCTGGGCGGGCGAGAGCCGTTCGGCGCGGGCGAGCAGTTCGGCGTTGGTGCGGAGCGCGGTCAGCGGGGTGCGCAGTTCGTGGGAGGCGTCGGCGACGAGCCTGCGCTGGGCGGCGACGGCCTCCTCCAGCTCGCCGAGCATGGTGTTGAAGCTGGTCGCGAGGCGGGTGATCTCGTCCTGGCGGCGTGCCTCGTAGGGCGGCAGCTCGATGCGGTGTGCCGGGTCGCGGGTGGCGGCGATGCGTTCGGCGGTGGCCGTGAGCCGGGTGACGGGCCGCAGGGACGCGCGGGACGCGAAGTAGCCGAGCCCCGCCGCGAGCAGGACGCCGGCGCCGCCGACCCCGGCGAGGAGCAGCCCCGCCTGCCGTACGCCCTGGTCGACCGTGTCGGAGCGGGCCGCGACCTGCAGGGCCCGGCCTTCCCTGATCCGGGTCGTGAACATCCGCATGTCCCGGCCCTTGAGGTTGATGTTGCTGTAGTACTCGCCGAGGGTGCCCTCCGCGACGCGGCGGGTGGCCCCGGTGACGGGCAGCACCAGGCGGCCCTGGCCCGGCGCGGCGGGGTCGGCGGGGACGATCTGGGCGCAGGCCGGGGCCGCGAGCCAGTTGCACTCGCCGTAGAGGACGCCGGTGTCGGTGATGCCGGGGTTCTGCTGCGCCATGATCCCGGCCTGCTGCTTCAGCTGGAGGTCGAGCTGCCGCACGAGCTCGTAGCGGATGACGACGTACGAGGCGGCGAGCGCCCCGAGCGCGACGACCGCGACGGCGGCGGAGGTGACCAGGGCCAGCCGGGCGCGCAGGGGCCTGCGCCCGAGGAGCCGGGCGCGCAGGACTCTCACCGCTCCGCCAGCCGGTAGCCGACGCCGTGCACGGTGTGCACGAGGCGGGGTGCGCCGCCCGCTTCCAGTTTGCGCCGCAGATAACCGACGTAGACGGCGAGGGAATTGGAGTCCGGGCCGAAGTCGGTGCCCCAGACGAGTTCCTGGATGACCTCGCGGGGCAGTACTTGTCCCGGGTTCCGCATCAGCACTTCCAGCAGGGCGAATTCGGTGCGGGTGAATTCGAGCGGGATGCCGCCGCGCCTGCCCGTGCGCGTCTCCGGGTCGACGACGAGGTCGGCGAAGGCCAGTTCGGCGCTCTCCTCGGCGGGTTCCACGGGGGCCGCGCGGCGCAGCAGCGCCCGGAGCCGGGCGAGGAGTTCGTCCAGGGCGAAGGGTTTGACGAGGTAGTCGTCGGCGCCCGCGTCCAGGCCCGCGACCCGGTCCGCGACGGCGTCGCGCGCGGTGAGGACGAGCACGGGCGTGCGGTCGCCGACGCCGCGCAGCCTGCGGCAGACGGCGAGCCCGTCGAGTACCGGCATGGCCAGGTCGAGGACGATGGCGGCGGGCGGGTCGGCGGCGACGGCGGAGAGGGCTTCCAGGCCGTCGGCCGCGGAGCGCACCGTGTAGCCCTCCACGGTGAGGCCGTCCACCACCGCGGCTCGTACTTCGGGGTCGTCGTCGACGACCAGTACGGTCGGCTCGCCCATTTCGCCTCCGGCGGGGTCGTTCTGTGTGCTCCACCTTTTCAGAGTGAGTCTGAGAACGTTCTTAGGTGCGGACGGCTTTGTTCCCCGGCCCCGCCCCTTCCCGGCTGTGTCGATTTGCGGCTCCGCCGCGTGGGGGCAGGCCCCCGGACCCCGTTTTCCGTGCGCCGGCGGCTTAGAACCCTCTTAAGGATCAGCGCCAGGCTGCGCCGCATGGCAAACGCACACGACACGCTTTCCGTGGTCGTCGGAGCGGGCGGTACCGGCGGGCACATTTATCCCGGGCTGGCAGTCGCGGACGCGATAACGCGCGCCGTGCCGGGCGCGGTCATCAGTTTCATCGGAACCGAACGCGGGCTGGAGACCCGCCTGATCCCGGGGGCCGGATACCGGCTGCACACGGTCGACATGATCCCGTTCGACCGTTCGCTGGGGTCGCGCCGCTTCCTGCTGCCCGCGGACCTGGTGCGTTCCGGCATGCAGGCGCGGCGCGTCATCGAGGAGCAGGGTGCGCAGGTCGTCGTCGGCATGGGCGGCTACCCCAGTGCCCCCGCGGTGCTCGGCGCGCGGATGGCGGGGCGGCCCGCGCTCGTGCACGAGTCCAACGCGGTGCCGGGCCGTGCGAACCGGTTCGCCGCCGCGCTGACCCCGCATGTGGCCCTCGCCTTCGACCGGACCCGCGGCCATCTCGCCGCCCGCGCCGGTGCCCGCGCCGAGACGGTGGGGATGCCGCTGGTCGGCGCGGTCGCCGGGCTGGACCGGGCGGCGCTGCGCGGGCCCGCCCGGCAGGTGTTCGGGGTGCCCGACGGGGCGCGGATGCTGCTGTTCAACGGCGGCAGCCTCGGTGCCGCCCGGCTCACGGAGGCCGCGGTACGGCTGGCCGCGTGCTGGCGCGGGCGCCGCGACGTCCATCTGGTGATCAAGACCGGGCCGAAGGCACTGGAGGAGACCCGGGCCCGGCTGGCCGCCGAGGGCGGCGACCGCGTCGCCACCGCGGTCGGCTACCTGGACCGGATGGACCTCGCCTACGCCGCCGCGGACCTCGTGGTGTGCCGTGCGGGTTCGGCGACGGTGGCGGAGCTCGCGAGCGTGGGGATGCCCGCGGTCCTGGTCCCGTACCCGCACGCGCCCCACGACCACCAGACGCACAACGCGCGGGTGCTCTCCGACGCCGGGGCGGGGCTGCTGCTGCCCGACGCGGAGACGGACGGCGACCGGCTCGCCGAACTGATCGGGCCGCTGCTCGCGGACCCGGCGCGGCTGGCCGCCATGGGTGCGGCGGCCGATCCGGGCACACACGCGGTGGCCGCGGAGCTGATGGCCGCCTGGGTGCTGCGCCTCGCCGGGCACACCGCCGCGCCGCCGACGGCCGGCCCGTCCGGGCTGCGCGCCGCGTGACGACTTCCCACCTCCGAAAGGAAACCCTCATGTCCACGACTCCCCACTCGCAGAGCTGGCACGGCCGTACCGTCCTCGTCACCGGGGCGGAGGGCTTCATCGGGTCGACGCTCGTCGACCTGCTGGTGGAGCGCGGTGCGCGCGTCCGGGTGCTGGTGCACTACAAGCCGTACGCCGAGCGCGGCCATCTCGCGCGCTACCTCGGGCCCGGCTCGCCCGTCGAGACGCTCGCCGGGGACGTCCGCGACGCCGGGCGGGTCATGGACGCCGTCGCCGGGTGCGACACCGTCTTCCATCTCGCGGCGCTGATCGGCATTCCGTACAGCTATGCCTCGCCGGAGGCGTACGTGCAGACCAATGTGGCCGGTACGGAGAACGTTGCGGCCGCCTGCCGCCGCCATGGTGTGCGGCGCATGGTGCACACCTCGACCAGTGAGGTGTACGGGACGGCGCTCACCGTTCCGATCCGTGAGGACCATCCGCTGCAGCCGCAGTCGCCGTACTCCGCCTCGAAGATCGGCGCGGACATGCTGGCGCTGTCCTACGCGCACTCCTTCGACCTGCCGGTCACCGTCGTGCGGCCCTTCAACACCTACGGCCCCCGGCAGTCGGCGCGGGCCGTGATCCCCACGATCCTCGCGCAGTTGCACTCCGGCGCGGACGAGATCCGGCTCGGATCGACCACGCCGACGCGGGACTTCACCTATGTCACGGACACGGCGGAGGGGTTCCTGGCGCTCGCCGACTGCGACCGGGCGATCGGGCACGCCGTCAATCTCGGGACCGGCCGCGAGATCGCGATCGGCGATCTCGCGGAGTCGCTGATCCGGGCGTCGGGACGGGACGCCCGGGTCGTCGTGGACGAGGCGCGGTTGCGGCCCGCCGGGAGCGAGGTGGAGCGGTTGCTCTCCGACAACTCGCGGGCGCGGGAGTGGGCGGGGTGGGTCCCGCGGGTCTCCTTGGCGGAGGGCCTGGCTCTGACGTCGGACTGGGTCCGGGACAACCTGCGGCTTTTCGCGGCGGACCGCTACCAGGTGTGAGACCCCGGCTGCGGCGCCGTTGCCTCCCCCAGCTACCG
This sequence comes from Streptomyces sp. NPDC002537, assembly GCF_053594975.1. NCBI lineage: Bacteria > Bacillati > Actinomycetota > Actinomycetes > Kitasatosporales > Streptomycetaceae > Streptomyces > Streptomyces sp. NPDC002537. The sequence continues at coordinate 108 of NZ_JBSFWT010000129.1, read as the reverse complement.
CTGGGAGGTGCCCCCAGCGGCGGGAGCGGCCTGCGGCCGCGTCCTCAAACGCCGGACGGGCTGAATGTGCGGACCGTAGTCAGCAATTTCAGCCCGTCCGGCGTAGCC
>NZ_JBSFWT010000128.1:0-13955 GCF_053594975.1 Streptomyces sp. NPDC002537 | reverse complement strand
AGCGTCACCGGCGCGCCGAGCAGCAGCAGGATCGGCGAGAGCATGCTGATCACCATGTGCTGCACCATGTGCACGCTGAACATGACCATGCCGTAGTCGTTCAACTTGGTGCACATCACCAGCGCCACCGACAGCACACCGAGCACCCACGCCACGGTCCGGCCGACCGGCCAGGAGTCGCCCCGCCGTCGCAGCCGCACCACGGCCCAGCCGTACAGGCCCAGCCCCAGCAGGGAGCCGATCATGAAGAAGGGTTCGCTGCTGTACTGCAGACCCCGTCCCAGCGTGAACGGCGGCAAATCCATCATCGTGCCCATCATGCCGTGCTCACCATGATCCATCAGCTTGCTCCAAGAATTCGCCACCAGGACGAGGCCAGCCTAGGGCCGACCGGTTATGGCCTTCCGCATGGGGAGCCGTAACCACAAGGAAAGCCGGTGGAATCAGACGTCATGGCCTTTCACGGTCGTAGCGCGTCGACCAAGGGTTATCCGTGGGTATACCGATGGGCGACAAATCCAGGGATGTGGAGCCGTAGGATCGGGAGCGCAGTCCGGCGAGTTGACGGGATGTTCCAACCGGTTACCGCCGGCCTTGCTGATTGGCCGGACTGCACCCATGCGTGTGGTGTCGCTGTTCTGCCGCGGCGATGACGTGCCGCGGTCCGGGCAATGCGTTCGCGGGTCACGAGACTGGTCCGCAGGAGACAGGGCCGCTCGGGCCGCAGGCAGTGGCTTTGCCGGACATGTGCCGCCGAGGCCACCACCACGGGCAGAACTCCGGGCTACGGCCGGAGGGATTCCCCGGCTCTCCGGCCGTAGGGCTGTCCATTTGAGGGTGGATCCGCTCCGCGATCGTTCCCCCTGGAGCGTGAGGCCTTTCCATGCCATCGTCGATTCTTCCGCAGTGGATGACACCGACGGGATGGAGAAAAAAGGGGGGACGCTCTGCGGTGTGATTCGATGCGCTCATGTGCGAGTTCTCTGCGGGTGACCTGGCCGGCGTCGAAGAGGAAGTGCGTGAGGCAGCCGCTGTCGAGATCATGCCCCGTTTCCGAGGGCTCGCCGCGGACGAGATCGCTGAGAAGCGTGGACCGTACGATCCGGTGACGGTCGCTGACCGGCGCGCGGAAGAATACCTCACGGGCGCCCTCATGGCCCTTGTGCCCGGCTCCGTGGTGGTCGGCGAGGAAGCGGTGCACGCCGAACCAGGCATCCTCGATGCGCTGAGCGGTGACGCTCCGGTATGGATCGTCGATCCGATCGACGGCACCAAGGGGTTCATTCGCGGGACGCCTGAGTTCACGACCCTCGTCTGTCTGGCCCATCGCGGTGAGCTGCTTGCCTCCTGGACGTACGCGCCCGCACTGGACCTGATGGCCATCGCCCGGCGGGGCGAGGGAGCGGTGCTCAACGGTGAACCGATGCACTGCGGATCTCCTGACCCCCACCAGCTCGAAATCTCCGTCACGCACCACGACTTCACCACCAGCGAGCAGCAGCGCGTCCTCGCTTCACTGTCGACTGACGACATCGCTTCACGTTTCTGTGTTTCGTCCGGGCTGGATTACCTCCACGTGGCACGGGGTGCTCTCGACGCGGTGGCCTTCACATGGGAGAACGCGTGGGACCACGCCGCGGGCCTCCTCCTGGTCGCCGAGGCGGGTGGAGTGAACGCCACTGTGGCCGGTGAACCCTTCCGGATCGCCGGCGGTAACGCCCTGCCGTTCGGCGCGGCACGGGACGCGGCGACGCTGTGGCGTGTGCTGGGTTTGCTGGGAGCTGACAATCCGGGCAACGCGGCTGGGCGGGCCAAGGGGCTGTAGCGCTGTACTGACTCTCCGGCGTCGCCACGAGCGGCGCGGGGCGCGTGGGAAACCGGGCAGTGACTACTGGTGTGCAGTAGCGCTGAAATCCTGGAGTGTGTCGTGTTCTTCCTTATGCGGGGCCCGCGTACGTGAACCCATTTTTGTCGGCTGTCTTCGGGCGCCAAGGTTCGGTCAACGGTTGACGGGAAGAGCGAAGTCGATCGGCGTATCGATCTCGACAGACGATAGTCAACCTTTGGGGCAGAGTGTCGGGCACAACTGCCGGATAAGGTTGCCGCCAGTTCCCCTGCTGTTACGGCGAATTGGAGGTGATGGTGAAAGACCATCATCTATCGGCAGGCCCGGCGGCCCTCCCCGGCACCATTCCTCTCGGCTGGCAGCATATTCCGTATGAGCAGCAGAGCGCTCCAGAGAATCTTGGGTACTACGGTGCGGAGCCCGATGCGGATTGGATGCACAACGGGGAGTACTACTACCCGGAGTTAAGGGGAGAAGGCGATGTAGCAGGGCAGGAAGTACATCCGACTTGGCACTCGGTCGATCCGCAGGGCGTGCAGGCCCAACACGCACAGAGCTGGGACGATCGGGTATGGACGGATACCACTGAGACTTCCCCGGAATCTTTGGCTGAGAGTGGGAATGGCACATCGGAGCGAGCGCGTGATGCCCCTGGTGACACCGCATCTTTGGAGCGGGTGAGGGACGATGATGCCACGGGCGGGCCACGGGTTCGCAGGCGCAAGAGAAAACGTTCTTGGGCTGGACGTGGACTGCACGGGAAAAAACTGTCCGTGATCGTGGTGTCCTCCGCTGTCGTAGGAGTCGCGTGCGTCGCCGCCGTGTTCATGGCCTCTGGAGGCAAGAACGACTCCCGACGCCCTCCTGAGGCGTCCGCGCCCGGTGCGTCCGGTCAACCGACCGGGAAGCCGCCGTCCGACAAGCCTTCTGAAGCAGGGGACAAGGGCACTGGATCTGGTGGTGTGCAGGCCGGCTCCGGCCAGGGCGACAGCGGCTCAAAGTCCCAAAGCGGATGTGTACTTCCGGTGAAGCGGCATGGGCTCAGCGCCCGGTTCGGACAGGGCGGCACACGCTGGGCGAACAGGCACACCGGCATAGACTTCCCCGTTCCCCAGGGAACACCGATCATGGCCGTGACCGATGGGACCGTCAGCACCCGTTTCAACCGTTCTTACGGGAACATGGCCATCGTCACTGCTTCCGACGGCACCCAGACGTGGTACTGCCATCTGAGCGCTACCAAAGTGAAGTCCGGATCGGTCAAGGCGGGTCAGGAGATCGCCTATTCCGGCTCCACAGGAAATGTCACTGGGCCACATCTTCACTTCGAGGTGCGGATCAAGGGTCAACCGGTCGACCCGGAGGCATGGTTGATCAGCCATGGCCTAAACCCTAACTGATTGCGACGTTGTTGACTGGACAAATCCCCGAGCACATGGCTCATCTGTCATACGTAGTTGCCTGGAACCCGAAGGAGGCGAAACCCGCCCAGCGAGATCATGGTCGCGGTCAGGTGCCGGTCTCAGGAAGACCGGCACCTGACCGCGAAGCCATAATTCCCGGGCCGGGTTGACAGTCAAGATCTCTGACGGTGATGTCCGAATGCCGTCGACCCGAACGGGTGGGAGGCCATCGGCATGGTCTGCCCCGGACGAACGCGTTATGTTTTCATCCTCTTGAAAAGTCCATGAAAGAGTCGGGCGTCCGCTTCACGGAGGGCCGCGGTGCGGACGTGGTGGACGCTTCGCCCGCTTCCACGAGATCCGACCAGGCCGATGCGGGAGTGGCGATGCCCATCTCGTAGGCGATGATGGCGGCCTGTGTGCGGTTGTCGAGACCGAGCTTGGCGAGGATTCGGGAGACGTAGGTCTTCACACTCGCCCCTGACAGATACAGGGCGCGCGCGATCTGGGCATTTGTCATGCCGGCCCCCACCATGGACAGCACGCGATGCTCGCCGTTGCTCAGCAAGGACAGCTTCTCGCCCGCTCCGTGGACGCGAATCGGGGTGTGATCCGCTGCCTTGCGCACCAAGCCCGTGAGGACCTGGGGCGCGATCACCCGGCAGCCCGCCACGACCGCGTGCAGCGCGGTGAACAGTTCCTCGGGACGCAGATCCTTGAGCAGGAAGCCGGATGCTCCGGCGTGCAGGGCCTCCTGGACCTGGGAGTCCCCCTCGATCACGCTCAGCACCAGGACCATCGGCGGATCGGCCAGGCGCAGGAGTCGTTGTGTGGCCTCCACACCATTGATGCGAGGCATGTTCAGATCCATCAGGACGACGTCGGGCCGGTGTGCCGTCACCTGCGTCAGCGCCTCGGCACCGTCGCCGGCCTCGGCGACGACTTCGAAATCCTCCGACGAGTTGACCAGCATGGTCAGCCCCATGCGAATGATGGCTTGATCGTCAACGATCACTACACGAATGGGCACGGGGATCCTCCAATCTGTTTTTCTCGGACGGACAGGTCGGGTACCCGGCTGGAGCTTGAGGAACTCGGCTGTGGTGAGGACGGGGAAGCGCTGGGCGGAGCGCACGGAAGCTCGGCCTTCACATGGAAGCCGCCGTCCCGTGTGGGGCCGGCGGTCAGATGGCCACCGACCTCGGCCACCCGCAGGCGGAGCCCGGCCAGTCCCATCCGGCTGGAGCTGCCCAGAGCGGCTCCCATGGAGGGGCCGTTGCGCACGGCCAGGATGACTCGGTCATCCTCGAACGAGAGATCGGCCCGGACCCGTGCGCCTGGCGCGTGCTTGGCCGCGTTGGTGAACGTCTCGCGGCACAGTCGGTACAGCAGCAGTTCGATGTCCTGGGGGAGCGGCTGTACGGTGCCGTGCAGCTCGTACTCGGCCGCCATGCCCACCGCCGACATGTTGCCGACCAGCCCCGCCAGGAAGTCCGCGCATCGAGTGGGGCTGATCAGTTCCGACTGGTCAGTGCCGGTGTCCCTCACCACTTTGAGCAACTGGCGCAGGTCACTCATGACCTGCTGTGCGGACTCCTGCACTGCCACCGTGCCTTGACGGGCCTCTTCGCTGAGCCCCTTCGTCTGTTGCAGCGCTCCTGCTTGGAGGACCAGGAAAGTCGCGTGGTGGCCGATGTGATCGTGGATGTCGAAGGCGAGGCGGGTGCGTTCCTCCAGCAGCGCGAATCGGATGGCGGCGTCGACGGTGCTCTCGGCCTTCTCCAGCCGTTGCCGGAACAGGTCGCGAAGCGATCTCTGGTGCCGGACGAGGCTGCCGAACACCGCGGGGAAAGCGACCTCGGTGACGACGCCGCAGTACAGCTCTTCGACGGTGGCGTCGGCCATGCCGAGGGCGGAGCGGGCGAGCACATAGATCACGATGACGGCGGCCACCAGCCCGAAACGCATCTTTCGGCCGTAATGCGCGACCGCGTAGGCGCCGGCGAACAGGAGGAAGCGCTCGTCGTAGGCGAAGCTGGAGGCCAGCCCGGCGAGCAGGCAGATCTCGGGACGGCGTCGGCGCAGTACGAGTGTCGCCGCGGTGGCGACGGCGATGGCCGCGTCGGCGGGGTATCCGTGCACCAGGCCGGTGGTGCCGAGGCCAGGCAGTTCCAGGCACGACGCGATCGCGACGAGGAGAGCGATGCCGATGTCGCAGAGCGTCTGCCGGTTTCGGAAGCCCGATGCGAGGACCCGTGCCCGGTGCCTGAGCAGGGCGAGCAGCGGCTTCCCTGAAACGGCGGATTTCGGTTGAAACCAGGACCGATGCGGTTGGGCCGTGGTGGGGTCGGGGTGTGGGCTTTCTTGGGCTGGGCTGTCCGGACGGAGGAACTGAGGTGCGTTCATATACGGGCGTTCTTCTGAACCAAACGTCGGCTTGCAGCTGTTGGTGAACGAGGTGGGGCAGGCCTGGGGGCCGGTGTCCCGGCGGTATTCGGGGTGGCCTGCCCGGTGGGTGGAAGGAGGTGTGCGAGAGGGTCGTGGATCTCCGCTGCGGGGTGGGAAGTGGCGGGTCCGGCGGCCTGGCTCTTCGGCCGTGATGGAGCGACCGGCCCTTGGATGGGTCTTCTGTTCTATCAACTGGCCAGATTTCCTTGCCGAGTTGGAGACGGATCAGAGAAGAGGTGTGCTGGCAGTGGCGTAAGGGTGAGGCTCTGGGCGGAGGCCGTGAGCGCTCCGTGCGTTCGCGGGCTCATGGGTGTCCGGGTTCGATGACAGCCGGGGCGCCGCAGGCGACGTCGCGCCTGCAGTGGGGCGTGACGGGGGCGCTAACGTCCGATGCGATGTCGGTGGTGGTAACTGTCGGACGCGCTCTTGGCCATCGCGGTACGTCCGTATCGTCGTTTCTTGATGCGAATGGGGCGAACTTGCGTAGCGGCTCGGCTGGTTGGCGGAATCGTCCTGCGGGCCCGCCGTTCCGCGGACTGCCGCCGGTGGCGGTGAGGGAGCCGAGCCGACGTCCGCGAAGTCTTCTTTCGTACAGGCTGCCGCCAAATCACCTTCAAGCAGGGCCAACCCATTCTCTTGTCCGTCTTCGGTGTTCGTCCGTCTGTGGTCACGCGGGTGAGCGAGGGCACCGTTTTGATGCCTGGTGAATCCTTTCACATGACTGACGTGGAGTCAGGTCCGCCCTTATGTGCGTCATAGAGATGCGAGGTGCGCAGGGTCGTCGTGGCGCGGCGGGCCGAGGGAGTCGTTTTCGGCATTCTGGAATCCAGTGCGCCGAGTGCTGCTGTGACCCGAACGGCCGATTTCCGCCTTTAGTTGATCGAAGAGTTGACTAAAGGGCGACAGTCGCGGAGGGCCCACCGTCGGTGGGAGGTCCATACTCTAGCCCACGAATTACATAGGTGATCAAGCCCTCTTCCGCTCCTTGCCGCGCTGCGGCGCAGAGGTAAGAATGATCATGTTTGACAAGACGAGAACGGGAAGAGCGAGGGGTGTCGAGTGGTCACTTCGGTGCTGGTGGTCGATGATCAGGCGCTGATCAGGTCGAGTCTGTGTCTGCTGCTTCGGTCCGCGCCGGAGTTCGAAGTGATCGGAGAAGCGGCGGATGGCGCGGAAGCCATCGCAAAGGCCCGTACGCACAGCCCTGATGTGGTGCTCATGGACATACGCATGCCACATGTCGACGGGATCGCGGCGACCGAGCGCCTGATGCGGTTCACCCATCCACCGAAGGTGCTGGTGCTGACCAGTTTCGAAGTGGACGACCGCGTGCTGGACGCGCTGGAGGCCGGAGCGTCCGGGTTCTTGCTGAAGGGGTTGTGCCAGCAGCAACTCGTGGCCGCGCTGCGGACCGTTCTCGCTGGTGGCAGGGTTGTGTCGCCCGAAGTGCTGGACAGTCTCGTCCGTCGGTCCACCACGCCCGACTGGGTCGGTCGCGCGGGCTTGGACCGTCGACTGGCGCAGCTGACGGAGAGCGAACGCCGGGTGCTGGAGCTGATCCGTTCGGGCTTGACGAACGCCGAGGTCGCCCGTCGCCTGCATTTGTCGCAGGCAAGCGTCAAGACTTATGTCTCGCGCATGCTCTCGAAGCTCGGGCTGGAAAACCGAACTCAGGCCGCCATCCTTGCCTATGAGGCGGGGCTGACGGAGGCTCGGCGGTAGCGGTGAAAATGTCAACTTTGGTGTGACCGAACACGCTGTTTGTCGGTCGGATGGGGAATGCCCGCGCATGCTGTCGAGGTGTTGAATACCTCGAATGCTTTCATAATCCATCTGGGGTGGGTCGTTCAGCGCGTCGCCGGGATTCGGTCGGCATATACCCAACGACGGAACACCCGGTAGGCCCATGCCTGATACGCGAGGGCGAAAGGGAACGTGCAGCCGGCGATCACTGTCATGAAGTGCAGGGTGTATGGAGACACGGAGACGTTCGCCATGTTCATTCCCTGCCGAGGGGCAGTCGTGGACGACAGGACATAGGGGTACTGGCCAATAGAGTTGTGTCGTCACGGTGAGCACGACACCGCCGCCGGAGCACGTGAAATACCGGTCCGCCATTGCCCTGCTCCGTGAACACGACGGTGGCGGCGAAAGACAACATCGCCATCGCACTGAACACGAGTGCCCAGCCGTCGCCGATGTGTAGCTGCAGCGCGGTCAGAAAATCCCGGCCGTGGGTGATCGTGGCGATCCCGGACCGTCCGGCATGCTCCTTGGGCCGTTCTCTCAACTCGCCCTCGGTACGCAGCGCGACGAAGGCCGTGCCGTGGAAGAGGCAGAGGGAAAGCAGACCGCCGACCACCACGTACGGGTTGATCAGGTCGAGTAACGTCCCCTGGCACTCCCGGTCTTCGCCAACGCCAGTCCGTGCCCGGCGTTGGCGAGGAGCAGCCCCCAGAGGAAGGCAGACAGGAGCGACCCCCGGAAAGACACACCGGTCCCAGTTGCCGACACTCGTATTCCTTCAGATGCCGGTACTTGTAGCGAGGCTGGGGAGGAGCGGCGGCGGTGAGCGTCGCGTAGACCGCGAGGAAAGTGCAGGAACCGTTGCCAGTAGCGGACCGAGCATCGTGGTGAGCCCGACGGCAGCCCAGAGCCGGCGCTCGGTCGGCCCTCCCCCGCGGGCGCGGCGGCGATCGGAAGGCGCCGCGATCAAGCCGCCAGTGGCGAGTAGCCCAGCGGGCGAGGTGAGCGGTGGCCGAAGCCGGCTGCACGCGGGATCCCCTTGAGGCGCGGCGGCTGTGACACGTGCTGTCGTCGTCGGGAACGGCTTGCGGACGAAGGACTACAGCACGGGCAGCAGCGCGGTGCCGGTCGGGACGTAGACGTCGGACATGCCCACACCCGCGTTCACCTGCCACATGCCGGGTACGGGCAGATCGACCTCGTCGGCGGACCAGGCGCCACCGTCGCGCCGGACCAGATCGACGGCGAGTGGGGCACCCCCATCGGGCGGGGTGAAGGACACCCGCACACCCTGGAGATCGGTGACGGTGGTGAGGTCGCCTCCCGTGGCGATGGCCCGCACACCGGTCCCCCCGGTCCGGGCCTTCTCCAGGGTGACGGCGAGCCTGCCGCGGCCGTGGAGCGAGCACAGCCCGCCGAGCGCCGGGTTGTACTCGAGGACGCGCTCCACGGGGCTGTCCGCGAAGACCGCGGGTGTCGTCCGCGCCCCTACAGAAGTGCCGACGCCCAGTGCGGCGACAACGGCTCCACCGAGGACGGCCGCGCCCAGGGCGCGCCGTGTCTCACGCTCGTGCGCGGACAGCCACAGCACACCGGCGGCGGTGGCGAGGAAGGCGACCGCGCAGCCGAGTATGGCGAAGAGGCTGTAGTCGGTGGAAATGAATGTCCAGGTGCCGCCCGGGAAGGGCAGGTTGGCGACGCAGCTCGCGAGCACGAACAGCCCGGTGCAGCCGACGAGCGGATTCCGTAGCGCCGCGGGGCGCTCGCGCAGCCAGATCAGCACCGTGACCGTACCCAGGACAGTGGCGCAGGACAGGAGCTGGAGTGTGAAGGCGTAGCGTACGGCGGTACCGAAGGGGCCCGTGGCCATGGGGTGAGCGGTCAGCCAGCCGACAGCCACGACGAGCGAGGCCAGTGCGCAGAGCGAAGCGAGGACACGGGAGTGGCCGCCCCGGGCGAGGTACCTGAACGCGTACGGCAGTGCGCAGGCGACCCCGGCCAGCAGCGGGAGCTGTGTCCATACGAGGAGCGGGTTGTCCTGGACGGAGGATGGCTGGAGCGCCGGTACGAGATCGGTCGTGGCTTCACCGGCCAGGAGCAGACCGGCACAGGCTCCGGCCAGGATCCGCAGCTTCCGTGGGGTCGTGCGCAGCGTGACCGCGCAGACGATAGCCCCGGTGAACAGGGCGTAGGCGCCGAAGACCACTGCCGCGAGCAGGACGGACGGGATGTCCTGGCCGGTCAGCAGGTTCATCCCTTGTGGCCCGGGAGGTAGGTCTTGTCCTTGACCGGGATGGTGAACTTCATGTCCGGTGTGTTCTTGAAGTGCAGGGTGACAGTGACGGAATCACCGGCCTTGAGCTTCTTCTTGAGGCCCGTGAACATGATGTGGTTCCCGCCGTGCTTCAGCTCGAGCTTGCCGTGGGCCGGGATGTCGAGGCCGGAGACCTCGTGCATCTTGCCGCCGGTGGTCTCGTGCAGCTGGGCCTTGCCGGCGATGTCGGTCTTCACCGATTCCAGCCGGTCGGCCAGGTCGCCGTTGTTCTCGATCACCATGAAGGCGCCCGCCATATCCATGGTCGGCTCGGGGATGTAGGCGCCGGAGACCTGGAGCTGGGCTGTGGGAGACGCGGAGGACACGGGGGGCGCGTTCTTGGCGTCGGCGTCGTTCTTGGACCCGCCGCAGCCGGTGAGAGTGAGAGCCGCGGCCGCGAGGACGGCGACGGCAGGGGCGATGCGGGCGGTACGTACGGTGCGCGCGTTCATCGTGCGGGGGTGCCTTTCATCAGGAGCGGGAGGTCGTGCTGGAAGGTTTCCGGGCCGGCGCTGATGGTGTAGCTGAGACGGGCCTTGCCGTCGGCTCCGAAGGCGATGACCCGCGCGCCGTGCTCGACCTCCACATCACCGTTCTTGTCGACCTTGGGAGCCTCTATGGGGACTCCGACGGTGCCGGCGGCGCGGATGACGTCCTTGATGGATCCGCGCAGCCCCACGAAGGACTTGTCGAAGGAGTCGAGCCACTTCCGGAGTTCGTCGGGCTTGTCCCGGTCCGGGTCGGTGGACACGAACACCACGTTCAGGTTGCGCTGCTGGTCCTCGGGGAGTTTCCGCTTGGCCAGGGCGATGTCGGCCAGGGTGGTGGGGCACACGTCCGGGCAGTGGGTGTAGCCGAAGTAGAGCAGCGTCACCTTGCCCGCGGTGCGCGCGGCGAAGTCGTAGGCCTCTCCGCCGGTGTCGGTCAGCTTCATGTCCGGCTTGTCGAATGGGCGGGGCAGGACCGTGCCCTGGTAGCCGGTGCGAGAGGCCGGAGTGCTGGGGAGGGCCGTCGGCGCCGGTGCCACGGGGGCGTCGCCGGCCGCGGTGTCCTGGCTTCCACAGCCTGACAGCAGGGCCCAGCAGCAGGCCGCGGCGGCCAGGGCGGTGCTGGTGCGGTAGGCAGTTCCGTTCATGACGTCTCAAAGGCTAAAGAAGACGAAAGTGGCTAATTGGCCCTGAAAGTTGATACGGGGGCCGCCGAAAGTGGTGAATCGCCCGAGAGCGCCCGTCCTTCCGTCGCGGGCGGGCGAGAGTAGTCAAGAAGGCGGCGATGATCACCTTTTGGCGCGCGCCCAGCATTTATTGATCACTAAGGATCGAGACCCAAGCCTCATCCGGGGCCTGTCGCACGGTTCGCCCTGCATTGCTCCCCTCCAAGAACTCGATCTCCGAGGATGAAATACGTGACGCGTCCGCGCACTCATAGGCGCATCGCCCTGTCCTGCACGGCCCTGGCCGCCGCGGCGGGGGTCGTCATCGCCACCCAGGCATCTCCGGCCGCCGCCAGCAACAAGGACTTCTCCGCGAACTACACGAAGGACAAGGGCGCCACCCAGTGGCACCGCAACGCCACCTTCAAGCTCAAGAACACCAGTGGCTCCGCCGAGTCGAAGTGGAAACTTGAGTTCGATGTCTCGGGCGACAGCAAAGCCACGGTCAACTCTTCCTGGATCGCCAAGGGGAGCCAGGAAGGCCACCACATCACCGTCCAGGACTCGGGGAAGGGGACGGTGGCGGCACGAGGAGACCTCGCGGTGGACCTCGGTGTCGACCAGCCGAAGGGCGGCTCCGCCATCCGGGTCACCGGCTGCAAACTGAATGGCAAGCCGTTCGACTGCGACGACGCGTCCCCCAGTGGCGACACCCAGCCGCCGACCACTCCCGAGCACCTCAAAGCCGACGCCAAGGACGACGGATCCATCGCCCTGGACTGGGACGATTCCACGGACAACGAGGGCGTGGTCGGGTACGAGGTCTTCGACAGCGGCAAGCAGATCTACGCGGGGAGCAACGTCAGCGAGGCCGTACTCGACGGAAGTGATGCAGGCATCAAGCCCGGCACCACATATCACCTCACCGTGAAAGCCGTGGATGCCGCAGGCAACCGCTCGGCCGCCAGCAACGCGGTCAAGGTCACGTCCAAGAGCCCGAAGAAGGACACCGAGCCGCCCACTGCCCCCACGTCCCTCAAAGGTGAGGCCACCGGCGCGTCCACGGTTCATCTGTCCTGGGGCAAATCCACGGACAACGTGGGTGTCAAGGGGTACCGGGTCTACCGCAAGGACCTCGGTGACACCCCGGTGACCGAGGTCGACGCGCCCACCACCGAGGCCAACATCAGCAGTCTGAAGGCCAAGACCTCGTACGAGTTCACGGTGAAGGCGGTGGACGCTGCGGGCAACCTCTCCTCCGCGAGCAACCTGGTTCAGGTGACGACCAAGGATCAGGACCCGCCGGTACCCGCCAGTGCGCCGCGCGACGTCAAGACGATGACATGGGTCGTCAAGGACGGCCCGGCCAATGTCCATCACCTCGGGCTGGTCTGGGACACCCCGAAAGGTACGAGCAAGACCAACCTGGTCCGGCGCTATGAGGTGTACATCGACGGCAAGTACACCACCACGGTCGGCTTCTTCGACCCGACGGTCCCGGGCTACACCTTCGAACATGATGGCGCGGCCGCCGGCGGTCAGGGCCTGGCCGACATCGTGCTCGGTGGCGACGGGGGCAAGACCCATACCGTCAAGATCCGTGCGCAGATGAAGAGCGGGAAGTGGACCGACTTCTCCGAGGAAGAAATCTTCACCACCCCCGCGGCCTGACCTGTCAGTGCCGGAAACCCACGACAGACCGTCCTGGAAGGACACCACGATGAAGACGCGACGGACGGCGATGGCCGTCGCCCTGGCCCTGGCACCCCTCATGGTGATCGGCCTGGGTACGACTGCCTCGGCCCATGGGTCGAACGAGTTCCCGATATCCCGCAACTGGCGCTGTGTGAGTACCGCGGGAAGCATCTGGAACACGAACAGCTATAAAGGCGAAGACGCCTGCAAGCAGGCTGTGGGCACCAGTACCGACCGCAACGCGTACGGCACCTGGCAGCAGATGGCCTGGGGTGACGTCGCGGGTATGCACCACAGCAAAATCCCGGACGGCAAGCTGGCCAGCGCCGGTGTGAAGGGGTTCGAGGGCATGGACACCCGGCGCAAGGACTGGAAGCGCACCAACCTGGCCTCGCTGACGTCCAAGAACGGCGACATCGAGTTCCGGTGGCATGCCACCGCCACGCACCAGGGTCACATCTCGTACTACATCACCAAGCCGGGTACGGACGTGTCCAAACCGCTGAAGTGGTCGGACCTCGAGGACACCCCGTTCCTCGTCAATTACACGAGTGACGCCCGCAACTCCGAGAAGGGGATGGTGGGCGACTACTCCATGAACGCCCGGCTGCCGGAGGGGCTGCCGCACGGCGATTACGTGATCTACGCGGTCTGGGAGCGCTACCTGGGGACCGACGGCGCCATGGCCAACGCGCCGGCCGACTTCGTCAACGCCGAGGCCAAGGTCATGGGAACGAACCGGAGCGACGAGTCCTTCTACGCCGCTATGGACGTCACCCTCTGACTCGGCAGCTATACGCATTCCTGAGGCGGGCACCCGCGGACGGCGCCGCAAAGGCGCTGCCCGGGCGACGCGGCAGAAGCCGTGTCGCCCGGGCAAGCGGACGGTGGAACTCAGACGAGACCCAGAGCACGGGCGGTGTCGCGCTCCGCGGAGAGCTCGCGCACGGAGGCGTCGATGTGAGCGCGGGAGAAGTCGTTGATGTCCAAGCCCTGGACGATCTCGTACTCGCCGTCCTTGCAGACGACCGGGAAGGAGTAGAAGAGATCCTTCGGAATGCCGTAGGAGCCGTCGGAGAGAACACTCATGGAGGTCCAGTCGCCGGCGGCGGTGCCGTTGACCCAGGTGTGGACGTGGTCGATGGCGGCGTTGGCGGCGGAGGCGGCGGAGGACGCGCCACGGGCCTCGATGATCGCCGCGCCGCGCTTGGCGACGGTCGGGATGAAGGTGTCGGCCAGCCACTGCTCGTCGCCCACGGTCTCGGCGGCGTTCTTGCCCGCGACCTCGGCGTGGAAGATGTCGGGGTACTGGGTGGCGGAGTGGTTGCCCCAGATCGTCAGCCTGCGGAT
>NZ_JBSFWT010000127.1:0-13975 GCF_053594975.1 Streptomyces sp. NPDC002537 | reverse complement strand
TAGTTTTCACGATGAGTTACTTCTGCCGCCTCCCCGCGTGGGACCGGCCGTCATCGTGGAGGTGCCCAGTGCTGGGTCCTGTGCTGCTCGCCGCGCCCCGTGTTACGGCAGGATCTCCAGCTGAACCGCGCTCTGGGTGCCCTGAAGGCCGGAGGTGAGGCAGTCCGTGGGCAGTTGCCGGGGCGGCGAGATCACGGTCCGGCGTACGGAGTGGCCTTCACCGCGTCCCTCCACGACCCTGCCCGACTGCAGGACGTCCAGGGCTCCCGCGACGCGGGCGGTGGTGACAGCGTCGATGACGATCACCGACCGGCCGCCGTCGGCGTAGCGGACGGTTTCCGTGCCGCTGGCGTCGGACAGCGAGAGGCAGGATGTCGCCGGGGCGACGGCGTCGAAGGAGCTTGTCGCCGGGGTGGTGCGGCCGGGGGCGATGGTGCAGGAGGTGTAGCGCACGTCGGCGTGGATGCGGGTCTCCCGGGACAGGACGACAAGCGGCGGGTCATAGCTGCCGTGGGCGGTGCCCGTGCAGGTGACAGCCCCGTCCCCGGCTGTCCCCGCCTGACCGGCCGGCGCCCACACCAGCGACGAGACCACCAGCGCCAGGGACCCCAGCGCCACCGTCGTACCGCGCCTGCTCAGCACATTCCCCTCCAGCAAGTCCACTGCTCTTACGGATACTTGGGCTACCCACGCGTGCGGCTACCCGATCAGGCGCCTCGAAGTCACCGTCGGCGCACACCCGCCTCAGCGCGCTGCCGCCTACGCCTGTCCTCCCGGCGGGCCGCTTGGGATCCGGAACGCGCCGGGTAGGAAGCGCCGGACGAGCCCTCGTCGAGCAGAAGCGTGAACCGAGCGGGAGGAGACCCGAGTGAGCCGTACGACCACCACAGCCGCCAACGCCGCGAGAGCACGCGTGTTCGCCATGATGGACGCCGACGGGGACCAGGTCGTCACACGGCACGACTACCTCTCCCGCATCGACCGGACCGTCCTGGCCACCGGGCGCACGGAGGACGACCCGCTCGTCGTCACCGCCCGCTCGGAAGGCGTCAAAGCCTGGGGTGCGATGGACGCGGACAACGACGGGAAGCTGACCTTCGACGAGTACAACGCGTGGGTGGGCGCCGACAAGTTCGACAACGTCTGCCGGTTCGCGCTCGGCGCGCTCTTCGACCTCGCCGACGCGGACGGCGACAGCGCCCTGGACAAAGCCGAGTTCACCACACTGCGCACCGCGCTGAACAACCCGCCGGAGAACGCCGCCGCCGCGTTCGATGCGCTGGACGCCGACGGCGACGGCCGAGTCGGCCGTGACGCGTACCTGGCGTCGATCCGCGCCTACATCGTCGGCGACGACTCCCCGATGGGCGAGGCCCTGTACTGAGCGCTCCGCTGGAAGTGCGGTCATTCGACTGCGGGCCGTCGGTGGCTGGTCGCGCCCACGCGGCGAAGCCGCAGATCGGTACTTCCCCGCGCTCCTTACGGGGCGCGATACCGCAGCGGACTTCCACAAGTCCGCCCAGCGGGCTCCGGGCCGGAACAGCCCAACATTTTCACCGGCCTTCAAGGCCAGCTTCAAGGCCGGAGCATGACGTTCACCGTCCCGAAGGCGGAGGCGCCCTTGTACCGCTTGTCGCCCTGGAACGTCGCGGTACAGCCGTTGGCGAGCGTGCCGATGACGGTCGGCCCCAGGCGGGCGGTCCCGTTGCAGGCGGCCTCTCCTTCGCCGTCGGTGACCGCCCGGCAGATCTCGACGCCGCCCGGCGTCCAGAAGTACACCTTCTTGCCCGCCAGCGGTTCGCCGCTCTCGGCGTCGAACAGGAAGGCCCTCACCCCGGCGGAAGGCGGGAAGAGATTGGCGGCCGCCTCCCGCGTCACCAACCGGGTCGCGCATCCTCGTGCGCGCTCCCGTCTCCGTGGGCGGAGGCCGCCGGGGCGCTCCCCAGGGCGGCCGCGACGGCCACAGTGAGCAGGGGCACGGCGGACCGGAGCATGCGGGCGGGCGTGGGAACTCCTCGGGGAGGGCGGGAAGAGCCGGTCGATCGTCTCTTCGTACAGCCCGATCAACGGCGCGGCGCTGCCATGGTTACATCGCTCCCGGCCCGCTTCACCTTGGAGTGCCCGCCCCTGCCCGGCCCAGGAAGCGCGGGCCGCTGTGCGGCAGTTCACGGACACCCGCCAGCTGTCGGCGGGTGTCACGCCTCGTACCCCGCCGGCGCTGAAGGTGTTGACGGAGATGGAGTAAGTGCCGCTCACGCAGCGCGAGATCAACAGTTCGACACCGGTGGGTGGGTTGGCATATCGCAGCCGAGGACCGACTCCGCACCCACTAGGGTGGACTCGGCACCAACTCTCCGGGAGGACTCGTGAGCGACAAACAGTGGGACCACATCCTCAGCGAGGCCCGCGAACACTCCGGATATACCGGCCCCGTACCGGCGCGGACCGTCGCGGCCATCGAGTCAGCACTGGCGGAAGTCCGCCACCGCGCGTACCGGGACGAGCTGGAACGGCTCGGTGACGGGGCGGCGTTCGACGCGTTCCTCGACGACTGGTGGGTCCAGGCCGTCGCCGACAACGCCGACGAGGACTCCCGTGAAGCGGCCGTCGACTGCGCCGACATCGCCATCGCCCTGCACGTGAAGGCCAGCCCGGGGCCGACGTACACGGCGGCCGAGGTCGACGCGATGCTCGCCGAGGACGCCGCGTGACCCACACGATCATCTGGGAGTTCCGCGCCCGGCAGGGCCTTGACAAACTGCGGGCCCGTGACGATGTGGCGGTGCGGGCTGTGACGCGTGCGATCAACGGGCTCGCCCGCGATCCGGAGCCGCTGAACAGCAGCAAACTCGGCGGTACGGGGCTGCGCCGGTTACGGGTCGGCGAGTACCGCGTCACCTACGAGATCGACGGCTTGAACGAAGCGATCAAGGTGTTGATGGTCGGCAAGGTCGCCCTCTCCTGAAGTGCCTTTGCGCGATGCCGCACTGCAGGTGACCGGCCGCCGCGGTGCACACGACCGTCGTCCGGGCGACATCACACAGCGGCGTTCAGCATCCCTCACTCCTCCGGCGGGAACACCGCCTCCCCCGCACTCCCCCGGATCGTGATCGCCTCCACCGGGCACCCCTCCGCCGCCTCCAGCACCGCGTCGGACGGCGGCGTCGTCTCCTCCGTCGGGTGGGAGCGCCGCGCCTCGTCCAGGCGGAAGGCGTCCGGGGCCGTCGCCGCGCAGAGGCCCGAGCCGACGCAGAGGTGGCGGTCCACGGTCACCCGCCAGCCGTCGGCGGGCTTCATGCCTCGTACCCCGCCGGCAGGTGGATCATCTTGTGTTCCAGGTACGCGGCGAAGCCCTCGGGGCCGAACTCGCGGCCCAGGCCGGAGTTCTTGTAGCCGCCGAAGGGGCCGAGCATGTCGAGGCTGAAGGTGTTGACGGAGTAGGTGCCGGTGCGGACGCGGCGGGCGATGTCGAGGCCGCGGGGCACGTCGGCGGTCCAGACGCTGCCGGAGAGCCCGTAGTCGGAGTCGTCGGCGATACGGACGGCCTCCTCCTCGTCCTCGTAGGGCAGCAGGCAGATGACGGGGCCGAAGATCTCCTCGCGGGCGATGCGCATGGTGTTGGTGACCTCGCCGAAGAGGGTGGGTTCGACGTACCAGCCGCGGTCCGGGGCGGCGGGGCGGCCGCCGCCCGCGAGGATCTTGGCGCCCTCCCGCTGCCCGAGCGCTATGTAGTCGAGCGAGCGGCGCTGCTGCCGCTCGGCGACGAGCGGGCCGATCTGGGTGGCGGGGTCGAGGGGGTCGCCGACGACGAGGGCCCCGGCGGCCGCGGCGAAGCGTTCGGCCAGCTCGTCGTAGTGGGCGCGGGGGACGAGGATGCGGGTCTGGGCGACGCACGCCTGGCCGTTGTTCATCCAGGCGCTCGGGACGATGCCCGCGACGGCGGCCTCCAGGTCGGCGTCCGGGAGGATGATCGCGGCGGACTTGCCGCCCAGTTCGAGGGTGACGCGGGTGAGGTTGCGGGCGGCGACCTCCATGACGCGCTTGCCGGAGGCGACCGATCCGGTGAAGGAGACCTTGTCGACACCGGGGTGCCCGACGAGGTACTCGCTCACCTCCCGGCCCGCGGGCAGGATCGACAGCACGCCTTCCGGCAGTCCGGCCTCGGTGACGATCTCGGCGAGCAGGTACGCGTCGAGGGGCGTCTCGGGTGCGGGCTTGAGCACCACCGAGCAGCCGGTGAGCAGCGCGGGCGCGAGCTTCGCGGCGGTCACGAACTGCGGCACGTTCCACGGCACGACCGCCGCGACCACGCCGACCGGCTCGCGCCGTACCAGTAAGGGCCCGAGGACCCCGGCCCGCCGCTCCTCGTAGGGGATGTCCCGGGCGACGGCGAGGGCGGTGTCCCACACCATCACCGCGCCGAGGGCCTGCGCGAGGACGCTCCAGGAGTACGGGGAACCGTTCTGGGCGGAGATCAGCCGGGCGATCTCCTCGTGGCGGGCGGCGATGCCGTCCTTGATCCGGGTGACGACGGCGAGCCGGTCGGCGAGGGGCCGGTCCGCCCAGGTGCCGGAGTCGAAGGCGGTACGGGCCGCGGCCACGGCCCGGTCGACGTCCTCGCGGGTGGCGTGGGGCACGCGCCCGATGACGTCCTCGGTGTGCGGCGAGACGACGTCGATGGTGTCCCGGCCCGCCGGGCCGGTCATCGTGCCGCCGATGAAGAGCTGTCCGTGCTCGACGATCCCCGTCATGTCCCGCCGCCTCCCGCGCGTCTGCGGAGCTGCTTTTTCTGACGTCCCGTCAGAACGGGATACCAGGTTCCGGCGGCGCGGGCAACGGGATGCGCCCCGGTAAGGGGCGCGGGGAGGCATCGGTCTGCGGCTCCGCCGCGTGGGCGCGACCGGCCACCGGCTGCCCGCGGCCGCCGGCCACCCCGCGTACCGGGCCCGAAGGCGACATAACGACGCACTGCCGGAGGCTAAGGTGTCCGTGACAACTTCATCCGCCTCGGAACGGGGAAAGCCGGTGCGAATCCGGCGCTGACCCGCAACCGTCACTACGGTCCGCCCGCGCGGCGGTCCGTACGAGCCGGACCACCCGTGCCAGGCGGCAGGCTCCCGGATCCGGTCGCGCCGCCCTCGCGGTGCCGCCCGGTCCACTGGCACCGCCGAGGTATGCGGCGCCGAGCCCGGTGCCGCCGCGTGATCGTCGCGGAGGGGTCGCCGTGCGCGGCTGCAACGCCGTGTCCCCGGGCGCTGCCGGTCCACCGCAGTGACACCCACCGAGAGGCACCGACCCCATGGCCCCCTCCTTCGCCGTCCACGCGCGCCGCGGCGCCGCGGCCCTGGCCACCGCCGCCGTCCTGAGCGCGGCCGTGGCACCCGCCGCCGTCGCCGACGGCTCCCCGTCCCCCGCGGCCCCCGGGCTGTTCGGGACGTCGGACCCGAAGTTCGACGGTGTCTTCCGGCAGTCGCTGGCCCTCCTCGCGCAGCACACGGCGGGCGTCGCACCCGCGAAGCAGGCCGTCGACTGGCTGACCGGGCAGCAGTGCGCGGACGGCGGCTTCACCGCGTACCGCGCCGACGCGGGCACGGCGGGCAACGCGGGCAAGGCGTGCGACGCGAAGACCCCGCTGGACAGCAACGCGACGGCCGTCGCCGTCCAGGCCCTCGCCGCGCTCGGCGGGCACGGCGCCGAGGTGACCAAGGCCGTGGGGTGGCTGAAGGCCACGCAGAACGAGGACGGCGGCTGGAGCTACAACCCGGGCGGCCCGAGCGACGCCAACTCCACGTCGATCGTGATCGGCGCGCTGGCGGCCGCGGGCGAGGACGCCGCGAAGGTCACCTCCAAGAAGGGCCGCTCCGGCTACGACGGGCTGGTCGCCCTCCAGCTGGGCTGCGACGCCGCCGAGGCCGACCGCGGCGCGTTCGCGTACCAGCCCGACAAGTCCGGGAAGCTCGCCGCCAACGCCGCCGCCACGGCCGCGGCCGCCCTCGCCGGGCTGGGCAAGGGCTACGCCGTGGAGCCCGTCGGCAAGGACGCCAAGGACGCCAAGGACAGCACGGACGTGAAACCGCTGTCGTGCAAGGGCGACGAGGCCGGCACGTCCGACCCGAAGGCGGCCGCGGGCGCGGCGGCCGCGTACCTCGCGCAGGTCATGGACAAGGAGCAGGACGGCCCGCACCTGGCCGCCGTCCAGCCCGGCGCCGACAAGCCCGCGCCCGACTTCGGCAACACCGCCGGGACCGTGATCGCCCTCGCCGCGGGCGGGCACCGCGACGCGGCCGCGAAGCCGCTGAAGTGGCTTGAGCAGAACTCCGCGGCCTGGGCGAAGACGGCGGGCCCGGCGGCCTACGCCCAGCTCGTCCTCGCCGCCCACGCCGCGGGCGCGAACCCGCGCGACTTCGGCGGCGCCGACCTCGTCGCCCAGCTCACCGCGACCGGCCCGAAGGCGGACGCCGCGGCCTCCCCGTCGGGCTCCGAGGAGCCGAAGAAGGAGAAGGAGAAGGAGAAGAAGGACGGCGGCAGCGGCTTCGGCACCTGGTGGATCGTCGGCGTCTTCTTCGTGGCGAGCGTCGGCGCGGGCTTCCTGATCAGCGGCCGCAAGAAGAAGAACCAGCTGTGAGCCGTCCGCTGCGCGGGCTCGGCGCCCTGCTGCTCGCCGGTGTCCTCGCGGTGCTCGCCGTCGCCCCCGCGCACGCTGCCGGCTACCGCTACTGGTCCTTCTGGGAGGGCAAGGGCGGCTCCTGGGCGTATGCCACGCAGGGCCCGTCCACGGCCCGCCCCGGGGACGGTGACGCCATCGGCTTCCGGTTCGCCGTCAGCGAGGACTCCAAGAACGCCGCGAAGCCCGCAGCCGCCCCCGACTTCGGGGCCGTCTGCGGCCGTACCCCGGCGAAGGACGGCAGCAAGCGCGTCGCGGTCGTCCTCGACTTCGGGTCGGCCGCGGAGGCGCCTTCCGGCGAGACGCCGCCCGCGTCCCGTACCGCCTGCGCGCAGGTCGGCGAGGACGCGAGCGCCGGTGAGGCGCTGGCGGCCGTCGCCAAGCCGCTGCGCTACAACTCCTCCGCGCTGCTCTGCGCCATCGCGGGCTACCCGAAGACGGGCTGCGGCGAGCAGGTGAGCGGGAACGGGAAGGAGAGCGCGGCGCCGTCCGCGACCGGCACCACGAAGAGCGACGACGGCGGCGGCCCCTCGGCGGGCCTGCTCGCGGGCGTCGCCGCCGTGGTCGTCCTCGGCGCCGCGGGCGTCTGGCAGGCGCGCCGCCGCAAGCGCGGATGAACGCGGACGAACGGAGCGGCGACCGCACGACGGCTGCGGCCGAGCCGCTCCCGGAACCACTGACCGTGCCGCGCCCCGGCCGCGACCGCTCCGCGGCGGGCCGCCCCGAAAGGGGCGCGGGGCCGTGTTCCATTGAGCGGCTCCGCCGCGTGGGCGCGGCAAGCCCCCACCGGCCCGCAGCCGCGCTGCCACCCGCAGCCCAACGGCACCAGGCGCCCGGCGGCGAGCGCACCGCACGCGCGGACACCCTCCACGCCGGCGCCTGGTGGATCTGGGCCCTCGGCCTGGCCACCGCCGCCTCGCGCACCACCAACCCCCTCCTCCTCGGCCTGCTCGTCGGCGTAGCCGGTTACGTGGTGGCGGCGCGGCGCACGGACGCGCCGTGGGCGCGCTCGTACGGGGCGTTCCTCAAGCTCGGGCTGGTCGTCATCGGCATCCGGCTGGTGTTCGCGTTCGTGCTGGGCTCCCCGATCCCCGGTACGCACGTCCTGGTCACGCTCCCGGAAGTACCGCTTCCGGACTGGGCGCGGGGCGTGCGGATCGGCGGCCGGGTGACCGCGGAGGGCCTGGTCTTCGCGCTGTACGACGGGCTGAAGCTGGCCGCCCTGCTGGTCTGCGTCGGCGCGGCGAACGCGCTGGCCAACCCGGCCCGGCTGCTGAAGTCCCTGCCGGGCGCGCTGTACGAGGCGGGGGTGGCGGTCGTCGTCGCGATGACCTTCGCCCCGAACCTGGTCGCCGACGTCCAACGCCTGCGCGCCGCACGCCGGTTGCGCGGCCGCCCGGACCACGGCCTCAAGGCCCTGCTCCAGGTGGGGCTGCCGGTGCTGGAGGGCGCGCTGGAGCGTTCCGTGGCGCTGGCGGCGGCGATGGACGCGCGGGGCTACGGCCGTACCGCGCAGGTCCCGCCCGCCGTGCGGCACACGACGACCGCGCTGACGCTGGGCGGTCTGCTGGGTGTCTGCGCGGGCACCTACGGGCTGCTCGGCGACGCGGGCGCGGGCTACGGCGCGCCGGTGCTGCTGGCCGGGCTCGCGGCGGCGCTGGCCGGGCTGTGGCTGGGCGGCCGCCGTTCGGTCCGTACCCGCTACCGCCCGGACCGCTGGGGCGTACGCGCGTGGCTGGTGGCGGGCTCGGGCGCGGCGGTGGCGGCCCTGATGATCTGGGCGAACGGCCGCGCGGCGGCCGCCCTGCACCCGCCCGCCGTCCCGCTGACCGCGCCCGAACTGCCGCTGTGGCCCGCCGTGTCGATCCTGCTGGGGCTGGTACCGGCGTTCGCGGCACCCGACCCCGGCCCCGGTCCCGACCCTGGCTCTGGCCCCCACCCCGACCCTGACCCCGGCCCCCGTACTCCCGAGGAGGTACCGCAGTGATCCGGTTCGAGCAGGTGTCGGTCACCTACGGGGACGCGGCGGCGCCCGCGCTCGGCGGGGTCGACCTCACCGTGCCCGAGGGCGAGCTGTGTCTGCTCGTCGGGCCGTCCGGGGTCGGCAAGTCGACGCTGCTGGGCACCGTCAGCGGCCTCGTACCGCACTTCACCGGGGGCACGCTGCACGGCCGTGTCACCGTGGCGGGCCGTGACACCCGTACCCACCGGCCGCGCGAACTCGCCGATGTGGTGGGCACCGTGGGCCAGGACCCGCTCGCCCACTTCGTCACCGACACCGTCGAGGACGAGCTCGCCTACGGCATGGAGTCCCTCGGCATCGCACCCGCGGTGATGCGCCGCCGCGTGGAGGAGACCCTGGACCTGCTGGGCCTGGCGACCCTCCGCGGCCGGCCGCTCGCCACCCTGTCCGGCGGCCAGCAGCAGCGCGTGGCCATCGGCTCGGTGCTGACCACCCACCCCCAGGTGCTGGTGCTCGACGAGCCGACGTCCGCGCTGGACCCGGGCGCGGCGGAGGAGGTGCTGGCCGTGCTCCAGCGCCTCGTCCACGACCTGGGCACCACCGTGCTGATGGCCGAACACCGGCTGGAGCGCGTCGTGCAGTACGCGGACCGCGTGCTCCTGCTCCCGGCGCCCGGCGCCGCCCCCGTCATGGGCGACCCCGCGGAGATCATGGCCGTCTCCCCGGTCCGGCCACCGGTCGTGGCCCTCGGCGACCTGGCGGGCTGGTCCCCACTCCCCCTCTCCATACGGGACGCCCGCCGCCGGGCCGCCCCGCTGCGGGAGCGGCTGACGATGCCGGGGCTCCGCCCCGAACCCGCACCGGAGCGTGCTGACGAGCCCGGCTCCGGGCAACCCCCCAAGCCCGTCCGGAGTTTGAGGACGACAGGGGTCCGGGGGCTTGCCCTCAGTTTCGGGAAGGGGCGGGCAGGGGAAGAACTCGCCCGGCCACCCGCCCCGGCCCAGGCCGCCGGCCTCACCGTCCACCACGCCCGGCTCACCGCCCTCCGCGACATCACCCTGACCGTGAACCCCGGCGAGACCATCGCCCTCATGGGCCGCAACGGCGCCGGCAAGTCCAGCCTCCTGCGCACCCTCGTCGGCATGCACCGCCCCACCACCGGCTCCGTACACGTAGGCGGCCTGAAGCCGCACACCACCGCCCCCGCCGAACTCCTGCGCCACGTCGGCCTCGTACCGCAGGAGCCCCGCGACCTGCTGTACGCGGACACGGTCGCCGCCGAGTGCGAGGCGGCGGACGGCGACGCGCAGGCGGAGCCCGGTACATGCCGGGCGCTGGTCGACGACCTGCTGCCCGGCGTGTCCGACGCGACGCACCCCCGCGACCTGTCCGAGGGCCAGCGCCTCGCGCTCGCGCTCGCCGTGGTGCTGACGGCCCGCCCGCCGCTGCTCCTGCTGGACGAGCCGACGCGCGGCCTCGACTACGCGGCGAAGGAACGCCTGGTGGAGATCCTGCGCGGGCTCGCCGCCGACGGCCACGCCATCGTCCTGGCCACGCACGACGTGGAGCTGGCGGCGGAACTCGCGCACCGCGTCGTCGTCATCGCCGACGGCGAGATCGTGGCGGACGGCCCGACGGCGGAGGTCGTGGTCGCCTCCCCCGCGTTCGCCCCCCAGGTGGCGAAGGTCCTCGCGCCACTGCCGTGGCTGACGGTGCCGCAGGTGCGCCGCGCGCTGGAAGCCCGGGAGGGAACGACGTGAACAGCCGCCTCGAATCCCCTGTGCCCGACTCCCCTGTGCCCGACTCCCCTGCGCACGACTCCCCTGCGCACGACTCCCCTGCGCACGACCGTCAGGCGCGAGCCGTCCGCCTCGGCCCGCGGTCCGTCTGCGCCCTGCTGCTGATCTCGGTCATGGGTGTCATGGCCTTCGGCTGGCCGCTGCTCGCCGGTTCGGCGTCCGGGCTCGCCCACTCCAAGGACGCGCCGTGGCTGTTCGCCGCGCTGCTCCCGCTGCTGCTGGCCGTCGTGATGGCCACGATCGCCGACACCGGCCTGGACGCGAAGGCCATCGCGATGCTCGGCGTACTGGCCGCGGCGGGCGCGGCGCTGCGCCCGCTGGGGGCGGGCACGGCGGGCATCGAGCCGATGTTCTTCCTGATGGTGCTGTCGGGCCGGGTGCTGGGGCCGGGCTTCGGCTTCGTCCTCGGCTCGGTGTCGATGTTCGCGTCGGCGCTGCTGACGGGCGGGGTCGGGCCGTGGCTGCCGTTCCAGATGCTGGCGATGGGCTGGGTGTCGATGGGCGCGGGCCTCCTCCCGGGCCCGGACCGGCTCCGGGGCCGGGCCGAGGTGCTGATGCTCGCGGGCTACGGGGCGGTGGCCTCCCTCTGCTACGGCACGGTCATGAACCTCCAAGGCTGGCCGTACATCGGCTCGTTGGCCTCGGGCATCTCCTTCGTCCCGGGCGACCCGCTCCCCGACAACCTCTCCCGCTTCCTGGCCTACTGCCTGGCCACGTCCCTCGGCTGGGACCTCCCCCGGGCCCTGGTCACGGTCACCGCCACGCTCGCCCTGGGCCCGGTCCTCCTCAAGGCGCTGCGCCGGGCGACGCGGCGCGCGGCGTTCGAGGCACCGGTGAGCTTCAAGGAACCGACCATGTGACGAAGGCCGCGTGAACGGGGCATGTCGTCAGCGATGCGCAAGAAGGCACGGCTGGACAGACCACATACGGATGTCCAGTCCGAGGTTTCCGGCCGATTGTGCCGAAGCTTCCGGGCGCGCCTCCCCGGCCCTCACCACGGGCCCTCGACACCGGCCGCACGGGCGGGCGAACTCTCCCGTGGAGCGTCATTGGCTTGTTCGGCGGCGCGCCCCGGCCTTTCGGAGCCACAGCCGCCCATGGCCTGATGCGCCCTGTGACGCACCCCACACGGACCACCAAGCTCTTGGGCGTACAGGCACGGCTCCGAATGCCGAATGCCGCTGTCCCGCCCGGATTCCAGGGAAGAAGGAGAACTCATGTCTCAGCTCATGCCCGACGGAATCTTCGTCATCGGTGCCCACATCGGGTTCCAGGTCGTCCTGACCGCCACCCCGCACGCCGTCGACCACGGCGCTCCCGTCATCGCGGCCCCCCAGGAGCAGCCGTTCCCGGGCCCCGGCCAGCAGTGGCGGGTCCACCGCGTCGCCGACTCCGGGCTGCCGGGCCGGTACATCATCCGTCCCGCGTTCGAGGAGGACGGCGCGAAGCCCGTCCTCACGGACAACCCCCAGGACGACCTTCTCTGGGTCAACAGCGTTCCGCCGCTGGAGTGGGTGATCAACCCCACCCCGAGGGGATTCACCATCTTCAACGACAAGGAGCAGTACCTGACAGCCGAGCACATCGGCGCCCAGATCAGGCTCGGCAAGCCGAACGGCAGCCCCAACCAGACGTGGACCCTGCGCTTCCTCGCACCTGCCGCCGGTTAGCAGGCGCGCTCCCGCCGCACGTTCCCCGAGTGTGAGCGGTGGCCGAACACATCCGGGCCGACGAGGTTCCTCTCGTCGGCCTGGACGCGTTTCCGTGGCCGCTTAACGCGGAGATCGCGGTGCGGATGCACGGATGCACGGGTGCACCTGAGTGCCGCCACGCGAGCGCCCACTGGCCGTCACACGTCCTGACGGGAAGCGTCATCCCTCTTTCCACGGCGCCCTCTGAGGGCCGCCTTGTCCGCAACCTTCATGGCGATCCAGGCCATGAACGCCGTGAACGCGATCTGGCCCCAGTAGGGCTCGATGACAAACCTGTTCACGACGGCGAGGACGACTGCGCACACCGCGAAGACAAGCATCCTGATGACCATTGCCCGGCTCCCGGGCTAGCTCAGAAGGGAACTGAAGCAGCCACTGACACCGGCCCCGACCGCGTTCGCGGCTGCCTCCCTTGCCGCCTTCTTGAGGACGACCAACGAAACGACCTTCGCTCTCATTACGTGAACTCCCGTGTTTTCCAAGGCCTGAAGTGGACACCCGCTGCCCCTGCCGCGTATACGGCTCACGCATCGTCCCGCCGCCCCCCGGTCGGCAACACCTCCACATGGCGGGTCCCGACACCCCCACGTGGCGGGTTTCCGGGAGTACACCCCAGGACCCTCGCGCAGATCGCCACCGGCTTCGGTATCTCCACCGGCCACCGCACCGTCATCAACCTGCTCGCCCAGCACGCGCCCGGGCTCCTGCGCGACCGGGTCGGCGGCAGCCGGGCCGACTACTCCCACAGCGAGGCGTCACAAGCGCTGATTCGCAAGGCAGTTGAGGAGAGATACCCGTGCCCACCACACACCTTGGATGCCTGTCCGTAGCCACTTGGCGTAAGAGCTCCTACAGCGTCGACAGCGGCGGTTGCGTCGAGACGGCCGATCAACAGATCCCCGGCACCGTCCCCATACGCGACAGCAAGAACCCCCAAGGCCCCGCCATAACCCCGACCACCACCGCCTGGTCCGCATTCGTCACGGCCGTCGCCGCCACGGACGGCGACCTCTCCGCCTGACCGACCCCCGTCGCCCTCCGCAGGAGCGGTGGAGAGCCGCATACCGGCCGACGGCACCGAGATCGCGGAACGCCACAGCCGGCGCAGGACGGCGTGGCAGATTTTGCCCATGACGTCGAATGCACTGCATCTCACCGCCGCGATCACACACGAAGGCGAGTGGTACGTCGCACGTTGTCTCCAGGTCGAGGTCACCAGCCAAGGCGGAACCATCAAGGAGGCGCTGACCAACCTCCGCGAAGCCCTGGAGCTCTACTTCGAGGACGCCCCCGCCCCTGAGGTGACCGACGTGATCACCGCCCCCGTCGAGGTCCGCGTCGCATGAGCTGCCGTCCCCACGGACCTGTCCGGAACCGAGATCGCCAGGGCTCTGGAACGCGCGGGTTTCGACCCTGTCTCCACCCGCGGCAGCCACGCCAAATAGCGCAAGGACGACCGCCAGTGCGGGTCGAGGAATTGACCGAAGCGGCGGGTGAGGTCGGCGGAGGCGAGAGCGACACCCATCGGCGTCGTGAAGATGAGCCCGTTGCCCTTCCAACTTGCCCCAGAGGCAGTGCGCTTCCCCTCCTGGCACCCGTATCGGATCTTGAGGGAGCTGACGCATTCTGCGGGGAAGACGATGCATCGCTGGGTGCAGAAACTGGGTAGCTGCTGCGTTCACATTGCCGGTAGGGTCCAGTCTCCCGACCAGCCGTACCAGCGGCTTCCCAGGTTCAGAGAGTGAGCCCTTTCAGGGTTGCCGCTCCAGGGTGAGGACTGCTCTGGCGATTGCCGACATTCGATTTGGGCTGCACCGAGCTTTGCGGAAGATGCGCC
>NZ_JBSFWT010000126.1:0-14066 GCF_053594975.1 Streptomyces sp. NPDC002537 | reverse complement strand
GGGCTGGATGTGCGGACCGTGGCCCGCACATCCAGCCCGTCCGGCGTTTGAGGACGCGGCCGTAGGCCGCTCCCGCCGCAGGCGGCGACGGTGGCGCAGACGACCGGGTCAGCCGAGCTTCGAGAGCAGGTCCACGATGCGGCCCTGGACCTCCGCACTCGTCGAGCGTTCCGCCAGGAAAAGCACGGTTTCCCCCGCCGCGAGCAAGGCCAGTTGGGTCGGGTCCATCGTGGCGGACGTGTAGACGACGAGCGGGGTGCGGGCCAGGAGGCCGTTGGCGCGGAGCCAGTCGACGATGCCCGCGCGGCGGCGCCGTACCTGCATCAGGTCCATGACGACGAGGTTGGGACGCAACCGGTCCGCGAGGGTCACCGCGTCCGCGTCGGTCGCGGCCCGCGCCACCTGCATGCCGCGCCGTTCGAGGGTCGCCGTCAACGCGCCCGCGACCGGCTCGTGTTCCTCGATCAGGAGGACCCGCGGCGGGTGCATCTCGCTGTCGCGCGGGGCGAGGGCCTTGAGGAGCACGGCGGGGTCGGCGCCGTACGCCGCTTCCTTGGCCGCCTGCCCGAGCCCCGCCGTCACCAGCACCGGGACCTCCGCCGCGACGGCGGCTTCGCGCAGCGACTGCAGCGCGGTCCGGGTGATCGGACCCGTCAGCGGGTCGACGAACAGGGCGGCCGGGTACGCCGCGATCTGCGCGTCGACCTCCTCGCGCGAGTGCACGATCACCGGGCGGTAGCCGCGTTCGGTGAGCGCCGTCTGCGTGGAGGCGTCCGGGGCGGGCCAGACCAGCAGCCGGCGGGGGTTGTCCAGCGGCTCCGGCGGCAGCTCGTCGTCCACCGGCGGCCTTGGGGTGTTCACCTCGACCGCGCCGTTGGGGCCGTCGAGCGGCTCGGGGCCTTCCGAACCCTCGTCCGGTGCTCCTATGGCGAACGCCCGGCCCTGGGGCGTACCGGTGGCGGTCTGCGGCTTGGCGGTCGCGGCCGACGGGGTGTGCGTCTGGCGCTCCCCGCCCTCGGCGGGGTTGCCCAGCTTGCGGCGGCGGCCCGAGCCCACGGGCGTACCGGCGGCCGGGGTCTCCCCGGTGCCCGGTCCCTGCCCCAGGGGGCGCACACTGATGGGCCGCGCCGCGGCCTCGCCCGCCGACGCGGTGCCCGCGCCCGGCTCCTCGGCGAGCGCGCGCCGCGCGCGACGGCGCCCGGTGGGCGCGGCGTCGCCCTCCGGTGCGGGTACGGGTGTGGGTACGGGGGACGGGCCGGCGTCGGCCGTGCTCGGCTCCGGGTGCGCGGCCGCTCCGGAGCGCTCCGCCCCGGAACCCGGCGCGGGATCGCCGGGGTGCGCGCCCGCGACCCTGAAGGCCTCGGACCCGCCGCTCGGGCGCGCCTCGCCGCCGGGCGCGTCGGCGTCCTGGGGGTGCGAACCGTACGGAGTGGCGGCGGGCGCCGGGTAGGGCCTGGCCACGCCCTCGTGCGGGGTGTCGTCGGTGGCCGTCGCCGTACCCGTGCCGGGCGCGGGTACGGGTGCGGTTCCCGGACCGGGGCGCCCGTGCTGCGGGGCGGGGGTGCTCGGGGCGCCGCCGGGCATGGGCATGGCCTGCGCGCGGGGGGTGTTCGGGTCGGCGGGGCTCGTGGGCCGCGCCGGGCCGCTGTCCACCGAGGGGGCCGGGTAACCCGGGGCGCCGCCCGGCAACGGGACGGCCTGCGCGCCGGGGCCGTTAGTGGCGGGGCCGTTCGTGACGACGGGAGGCGCGGGAGGAGTGGGCGGGGCGAGCGGAGTGGGCGGAGTGGACGGCGGCGTGGCCGGGGCGCCGGTGGGAGGCGCGGGTGCGGGTGGCGGCGGTGTGACGGTCGGCGGCGTCACGGTCGGCGTCACGGTCGGCGGTGCGATCGGCGGTGCGATCGGAGCGGCGGCCGGCGGCGGAGGCGCGTCGTCCACCGGCCCGCGCGGTGCGCCGGGCAGTACGGGCGCCGGCTCCGGGGCGCGGTCCGCGGCGGCCGGGGGGAGGGCGAACGCGGTGCGCGGAAGGTCCGGTTCGGCGGTGGCCTGGCCCGGGATCGGGCGCTCCGGCGCCTCCATGGTGCCCCGCCGGGCGCGGCGGCCGGTGGGCGCGGGCGCCGGGGACTCGGGGGTGCGGTCCGCCTCGGCGGGCGGCAGCGCGAACGCCGTGCGCGGGGCGTTCGCGTCAGGGGTGGCCCCAGGGGCCGTCTCGGGCGTCGTCCGCCGGGCGCGCCGCCCGGTCGGCGCGGGTGTGCCCTGCGGCGGCACGAGCCCGCCGCCCTCGGGGCCCTGGCCCCGCCCGTGCCGGCCCTCGCGGCCGTCCGCGGGGGGCTGCTCCTCGTCCGTACGGGGGCGTGCCCGGCGGCGTCCGGTCGGTGCGGGCGCCTCCTCCGCCTCCGGGGCGGGATCGGGGTCCTCGGCCGGCGCCGCCGCGGTGCCGCGCGCCCGCTGCGCGGGCACCGGCATGACCGTCGTCGCGTTCATCGTGTCCGTGGCCGAACGCCGCTCCGCGGGCGGCACCGGGCCGCCCTTGGCGGAGACCGGCACCTCCAGGACGTAGGCGCTGCCGCCCGCGCCCGGCATGTCGTGGGTCTGCAGCACCCCGCCGTGCGCGCGGACGATGCCGCGCACGATGGGTCCGTGGACCGGGTCGCCACCGGCGTACGGGCCGCGCACCTCGATGCGCACGACCTCGCCGCGCTGTGCCGCCGCGACGACGATCGTCGAATCTCCGGAAACGGAACCGGAAGCCGCGGCGGAGGCGTTGCCCGTCGAGTCGACCCCCGCCACGTCCGCGATCAGGTGCGCCAGCGCCTGCGCGAAGCGCTCCGGATCGACCTCCGCCTCGGCCTTCGGCGCGTGCACCGCGAACTGCGCGCGGCCCGGACCGATCAGCTCGACCGCACCGTCGACACCGGCAGTCACGACCTCGTCCAGCGGGACGCTCTCCTTGGTGAGCTTCTCCTCGCCCGCGTCGAGCCGCTGATAGGCCAGAACATTGTCAACTAGAGTTGACATTCGGGCATATCCGGCCGAAAGGTGATGAAGGATCTGATTGGCCTCGGGCCACAGCTGTCCGGCCGGGTCGTCGGCCAGCGAGCCCAGTTCACCGCGCAGTTGCTCCAGCGGACCCCGCAGCGAGCTGTCCAGGACGGCCAGCAACTGCGCGTGGCGGGCGGCGAGGGCGTCGTAGGGTCGCCGGTCGGTGAACGTCATCACCGCGCCGACCAGCTGGTCGCCGTCGCGCACGGGCGCGGTCGTCAGGTCGACGGGCACCGCGCGCCCGTCCTTCGCCCACAGCACCTGCCCGCGCACCCGGTGCTTGCGCCCGGACCGCAGGGTGTCGGCGATCGGCGACTCCTCGTACGGGAAGGGCGTGCCGTCGGCGCGCGAGTGGTGGACGAGCGGGTGCAGCTCCCGGCCGCCGAGATCGCTGGCGCGGTAGCCGAGGATCTGCGCGGCGGACGGGTTGACGAGGACGACCTTCCCGGCCGTGTCCACGCCGACGACGCCCTCGGCGGCGGCGCGCAGGATCATCTCCGTCTGGCGCTGCTGGCGGGCGAGTTCGGCCTCGGTGTCGAGGGTCCCGGTGAGGTCCCGCACGACGATCATGAGCAGCTCGTCGCCCGTGTACGACTGGTGGTCGGCGTACGGGGTGCGGCCGTCCTCCAGGTTGGCGCTCGTCACCTCGACGGGGAACTGCGCGCCGTCGGTGCGCCGCGCGATCATCCGCGTCGGCCTGGTGCGCGCGTCGGCGCTGTCGGGCAGCCGCATCGAACCGGGGATGCGCCGGGAGTCGAAGTCCGGGAGCAGGGAGAGCAGTCCGCGCCCCACGAGCCCGGTGCCGGGTGCCTCGAAGGTCTCCAGCGCTATGTGGTTGGCGTTGACGACCGTCCCGTTGCAATTGACGAGCAACAGCGCGTCGGGGAGGGCGTCGAGTATGGCTGCGAGGCGAGCAGTGCCTCGGGATGGCCTGCTGCTCACGACGACGCTTCCTCCCTGGTTACCGCACCTTGCGGACTGCGCCGGAACGGGCGGCGCGCTGTGGCCCGGCGCCCTCCTGACGTGTCACTGAAGGGAAGTCTAAAGGCTGCGGAGGCGGGCGCGACGGCGGATGACATGTGCGGCGAGGCGTACCGAGCGGTTGCCCTCCGGTTGCCGCCGGGCCGTTGCGGGGCGTCCCGCCGCAGGCCGGACATGCCTCCCGTGTCAGCCCTTGGGGGAACGGTCCGGGGCCGCGAGCAGCTCGGAGAACTTGTTCCAGCGGGCGATTTCACACCCATTCGACCGATTGAACTGGGTACTGACCGGCCGCCCCGCCCAACTGCCGAAGACGTGCGCCCGCTCCGGCCCGCCGTAGACCATCGTGCAGTTCGCGTCCTTGGGCACGGGCGCGAACGGGTCCTGGCCCCACCGGGTCTGCCCGTCGAGCTGCCTGCACGCCTGCTTCACGCGCGGGTGCGTGCCGCCGTCGGGGTGGCAGTACAGCTCGTAGCGGGCGTCGGGGTGGCCGGAGTCGGTGATCGTCACCGTGAGGCGGTCGCCGTCGCGGTCCGGCACCGGCAGCGGGAGGGGCGCGGCCGAGGCGGTGGGCAGCGCGAGCAGGACGGGGGCCAGCGCGACGGCGGTGAGGGCGAGCCTGCGGAGCGGCATGCGGGTACTCCAGGGGGTGTGACGGGGGCCGCGGCGGCCGCGCGCCGGGTCGTGCGGGCGTACGGACCGGCGCGGTGGCACGGCGGGGGCCCGAACGGACCCCTCACCCGTCTAACGCCCGAGAACGCAACGCGTTGCGCGCCGGAAACATCTTTGCCCCGGCAGGTGAATGCCCGGTACCGTAGGGAGCGATTGGTGGACGGCCGCAAGGCTGTGTCATCATCTGCAAGCACACACCCGCGCATGCGCGAGTGAAGCGTGGAGGCGTCGCCTAGTCCGGTCTATGGCGCCGCACTGCTAATGCGGTTTGGGACTTAAATCCCATCGAGGGTTCAAATCCCTCCGCCTCCGCTTGTGTGGCCCCGATCGTCCTCAGGGACGGTCGGGGCTTCTGCTTTTCCGGGGGCCGCCGGGCCCGCCGTGGCGATCTCCAAGGGGTGGCCGCGGAGCCCGCCGTGACCCCGTCCGGAGGGCATTTCCGCAGGTCAGAGGCGGTATGGCTAATGGATTTCGCGTGACGGCGGAGTTCATGTAATGTTGTCCACGCAACGCCGACCGGCAAGAAAAACCGCCGGGAAGCCGAGCGCTCGTAGCTTAACGGATAGAGCACTTGACTACGGATCAAGAGGTTGCAGGTTCGAATCCTGCCGAGCGCACAGCCGAGAGAACTGGTTCCAAATTTTGGGCCCGGGACTTTCGACCGTCGCGGGGTGGAGCAGCTCGGTAGCTCGCTGGGCTCATAACCCAGAGGTCGCAGGTTCAAATCCTGTCCCCGCTACTAAGACCGTTGGCCCGGCACTCTTCGGAGTGCCGGGCCAACGGCGTTTCCGGCCGCTTTCAGCCGCGCGGCGGCAGCGCCCCGGCGAGGGCGCGCCATTCGGCGGGTAGTCGCGGGCGGCCGCGCGGGCCCGCGGCAGATCCTCGTCGAGGACGATCTTCAGCTCCGGCGCGAGGACCGCGCCCTCGCCCAGCAGCTCCCGCGCCCGCGCCGTGTGCTCCACGGTGACCAGGTACGGCAGCGAACCGGCCGCCCGGTCGCGGGAGAGCCGCAGCATCCGGCGCCCGGCGGGCGGGGCGGGCGGGGCGGGCGGGGCGGGCGGGGCGGCGTCCAGCTCGTCCAGGCGCCTCCATCGCCGAGTACGGCCACGCGTACCCCTCGACCATATGGCGGTGGCTGACGCCCAGGCCGACGACCAGCCGCTCGCGCAGGGCGGGGGAGAGGGCGGCGTACGCGGCGGCCACCTCCCGCGCCGGGTGCTGCCAGAGGCTGACGATGCTGGTGCCCACGGTGACGCGCTCCGTCGCCGCCAGGACGTGCGCGGCCCTGGCGATGTCCGGGCTGCCGCCGACCCACAGCGTGCCGTAGCCGAACTCCTCCAACTCGGCGGCCACCGCGCGGACTTCGGCCGACCGCCCGGGGCCGTCCACCCTCAGTTCATTGCTCCAGACGCCGATCCTGCCGAGGTCCTCGGTGAGTGCCATGCGGCGATCACCGCGGATTCTCAGACGAATCACAGGGAGCCGAAAGACACCTCTCACCCGGCGTCGCGAGGATTCCCTGCCATGACCTCCCTCTCGCCCGCCGTGCGCACGGAACCGCTGCGCCACGACGACGGAAGCGCCGTACGGGTCCTGGTCGTCGACGACGAGGCACCGCTGGCCGAACTGCTGCGCCTGGCCCTGCGCTACGAGGGCTGGGACGTACGGACGGCCGCCGACGGCGCCGACGCGCTGCGCACCGCCCGGGACTTCCGGCCGGACGCCGTCGTCCTCGACGTGATGCTGCCCGACATGGACGGGCTCACCGTGCTCGGACGGCTGCGCCGCGAACACGCCGACGTGCCCGTGCTGTTCCTCACCGCCAAGGACTCCGTCGAGGACCGCATCGCCGGACTCACGGCCGGCGGCGACGACTACGTCACCAAACCGTTCAGCCTGGAGGAGGTGGTCGCCCGGCTGCGCGGGCTGCTGCGGCGCGCCCGCACGGTGGCGCCGCGCGCCGAGTCCGTGCTCACCGTCGGCGACCTCGTCCTCGACGAGGACAGCCACGAGGTGTCGCGCGGTGGCACCGACATCCACCTGACGGCCACCGAATTCGAACTGCTGCGCTTCCTGATGCGGAACCCCCGGCGGGTGCTCAGCAAGCCGCAGATCCTGGACCGGGTGTGGTCCTACGACTTCGGGGGGCAGGCGAACGTGGTCGAGCTCTACATCTCGTATCTGCGACGGAAGATCGACGCCGGGCGCGAGCCGATGATTCACACGCGGCGGGGTGTCGGGTACGTCATCAAGCCGGCGGTATGAGTGCGCTCCGGCGCTGGGGGCGGTTCTTCGGCCGGCCCGCCGTTGCCGCCTCCGGCGGGCGCGCCCTGCGGGCGCGTCCTCAATCTCCCCCAGCTACCTCCCCCAGACTCCGTCCGGGGGGACCCCCAGGAGGTGCCCCAGGACGGGCTGGATTTTGCCGGCGTAGTCCGCAGCCTGCGGGCCGCAGGCCAAAGTGCCACGGTCCGCGAAATTCAGCCTGTCCGGCGTTTGAGGACAGCGCGCGGAGCGTGCTTCGGGGTCTGGGGCGGAGCCCCCCACGCGGCGGAGCCGCACATCGACACAGCCGGGAAGGGGCGGGGCTGGGGAACAGGCCGCCGGGCCGCACCTGAACGGAAGCCCCGGCCCCGGTGGAACCGTGCGTCCCTGCGGGCGCGCCTCGTGGTTTCCACCGTGGCGCTCGTCGCCATCGTGTGCGCCGTCATCGCCACCGTCACGACGATCGTGCTGCGCAGCTATCTCTACGGGCAGCTGGACGTTCAGCTCAAGGACGTGGGGAGGAGGGCCGCCGGGCCGCCGGGCGGGCATCGGTTCGCCGATCCGCACGACACCGATCCGCTGGGGTTCCTGAGGGCGGGCGGGCAGCCCATCGGGACCGTGGGCGCGGTCACCGACGGCGGGCGGCTGGCGGACGCGGCGGTCAGCGTCACCGGCTTTCCCCGGCCCGCCCTCGACCCGCTCACCACCGGGCAGCGCGCCGCGCTGGACCGGCTCGCCCGCGACGGCCACCCGCATGACGTGGACCTGCCCGGTCTGGGCGGCTACCGGGCGATGTCCGTGACGTCCGGTGACGGCAGCGCGAGCTATCTCGTCGGCATCCCGGCCACCGCCGCACAGGACACCCTCGACACGCTGATCGTGGTCGAGGTGTGCGTCACCGCCGCCGGGCTCGTGGCCGCCGGGCTCGCCGGCGCCGCGAACGTGGGCATCGCGCTGCGCCCGCTGCGCCGCGTGGCCGCCACCGCCACCCGCGTCTCCGAACTCCCGCTGCACAGCGGCGAGGTGGCCCTCCACGAGCGCGTGCCCGAGGCCGAGGCCGATCCGCGCACCGAGGTCGGCCAGATGGGCTCGGCGCTCAACCGGATGCTGGGGCACGTCGGTTCGGCGCTGGCCGCGCGGCAGGAGAGCGAGACCCGTGTACGGCAGTTCGTCGCCGACGCCAGCCACGAGCTCCGCACGCCGCTCGCCTCGATCCGCGGCTACGCCGAGCTGACCCGCCGGGGCGGCGAGGAGACCGGGCCCGCGACGCGGCACGCCCTGGGCAGGATCGAGTCCGAGGCGGACCGGATGACCCTGCTCGTCGAGGACCTGCTGCTGCTCGCGCGCCTCGACGCCGGGCGCCCGCTCGCCCTCGCCGGCCTCGACCTCTCACCGCTCGCCGTCGACGCCGTGAGCGACGCCCGGGTGGCCGGGCCGGACCACAAGTGGCGGCTCGACCTGCCCGCCGAGCCCGCCGAGGTGCGCGGCGACCCGGCCCGCCTCCACCAGGTCCTGGTCAATCTGCTCGCCAACGCCCGGACCCACACCCCGCCCGGCACCACCGTCACCGCCCGGGTGCGCGCCCCGGGACCGCACGCGGTGCTGGAGGTCGAGGACGACGGGCCGGGCATTCCCGCCGAACTGCTCCCGCACGTCTTCGAACGGTTCGCGCGCGGCGACGCGTCCCGCTCCCGCGCGGGCGGCGGCACGGGGCTGGGGCTCGCGATCGTCCGGGCCGTGGTCGCCGCGCACGGCGGCCGGGTGACGGTGGCCAGCGCCCCCGGCCGTACGGTGTTCACCGTCGAACTGCCCTTGCGGAAGCCGGACTTTCACAGCGGAACCACAGCCTGACCACACGGTGGGGACAGCGCGGACCGGAAGGGTCGGCGCATGACCCAGCCACCTCCCGGCGCGGCCCTCCCGGCCCGCGCCCCGCTGTCCGCCGGACGGGCCGCGACGGTGCTCGACGTCGTGATCCCCGTGTACAACGAAGAGGACGACCTGGAGCGCTGCGTACGCCGCCTCCACGCCCATCTGACGGCCACCTTCCCGTACCCGTTCCGGATCACCGTCGCCGACAACGCCAGCACCGACCGCACCCCCGAGGTGTCCGCCCGGCTCGACGACACCTTCGAGGAGGTCACGGCCGTACGGCTGGAGCGCAAGGGGCGCGGGCGGGCGCTGCGCACTGTGTGGTCGATGTCGGAGGCGCCCGTCCTCGCCTATATGGACGTCGACCTGTCGACCGACCTCAACGCGCTGCTGCCGCTGGTCGCCCCGCTGATCTCCGGCCACTCGGACCTCGCCATCGGCTCGCGGCTGGCGGGCGGTTCGCGGGTCGTGCGCGGCCCCAAGCGGGAGCTGATCTCCCGCGCGTACAACCTCGTCCTGCGGACGGGGCTCGCCGCGCGGTTCTCCGACGCGCAGTGCGGGTTCAAGGCCATCCGCAAGGACGTCGCCGAGCGGCTGCTGCCGCTGGTGGAGGACACCGGCTGGTTCTTCGACACGGAGCTGCTGGTGCTCGCCGAGCGGGCGGGCCTGCGCATCCACGAGGTGCCGGTCGACTGGGTCGACGACCCCGACAGCTCCGTGCACCTCGTCCGCACGGCCACCGACGACCTGCGCGGCGTCTGGCGGGTGGGGCGCGCGCTGGCCACCGGCGCGCTCCCGCTGGACCGGCTGCGCCGCCCCTTCGGCGACGACCCGCGCGACCGCGCGGTACCCGGCGTGCCCGGCGGGCTGGCCCGGCAGGCCGTCGGCTTCTGCCTGGTCGGCGCGGCGAGCACCTGCTTCTACCTGGCGCTCTACTCCCTCTTCCGGCTGGGGGCGGGTGCGCAACTCGCCAACGCGGCCGCCCTGTTGCTGTCCGCCGTCGCCAACACGGCCGCGAACCGGCGCCTCACGTTCGGGGTGCGGGGGCGGGACCGGGCGGTACGGCAGCAGGCGCAGGGGCTGGTGGTCTTCGCCATCGGGCTGGCGCTGACCAGTGGGTCGCTCGCCGCGCTTTCGCTGGCGAGTGGTTCGCCGACGCATGGGGCGGAGGTGGCTGTGCTGATCGTGGCCAATCTGGCGGCGACGGCGTTGCGGTTTCTTCTGCTGCGGGCGTGGGTTTTCGCGCCTGCGTCCAACGACACGTCTGGGAGCTCCCGTTGACTGCTGGTTCTTTTCCCCGGTCCCGCCCCTTCCCGCAACTGGGGCGCGTGCCCCAGGCCCCCGGCTGCGGGCCGGTTCGCCGCCTGCGGCGGGGGCGGCCTGCGGCCGCGTCCTCAATCTCCCCCAGCTACCGCTGGGAGGTGCCCCCAGGACGGGCTGGATTTTCAGCCCGTCCGGCGATTGAGGACAAGCGGCGGAGCCGCTTTGGGGGTCTGGGGGTCTCCCCCGGTTCGGGAAGGGGCGGGGCTGGGGAAGAAGCCCGCCGCAGGCGCGACCGGGCCGCGCTTGCCGCGCTCCTCCTCGCCACCGCCGTGCTCTATCTCTACGGTCTCGGCAAATCCGGGTACGCCAACCAGTTCTACGCCGCCGCCGCGCAAGCGGGCAGCGCCAGTTGGAAGGCGTTCTTCTTCGGGGCCTCCGACGCGGCCGGGTCGATCACGGTGGACAAGCCGCCGGCAGCCCTGTGGCCGATGGGGCTGTCCGTGCGGGTGTTCGGGCTGAGCTCGTGGGCGGTCCTCGTGCCCGAGGTGCTCATGGGGGTGGCCACGGTCGGGGTGCTGTACGCGACCGTACGCCGTTCCTTCGGCCGGGCGGCCGGACTGCTGGCGGGGGCGGTCCTCGCGGTCACGCCCGTCGCGGCGCTGATGTTCCGCTTCGACAACCCCGACGCCCTCCTCTGCCTCCTGATGGTGTGCGCGGTCGCCTGCGTGCTGCGCGCGCTGGAGGGCGCGCGCACGCGGTGGCTGCTGCTCGCGGCCCTCTGCTTCGGGCTGGGCTTCCTGACGAAGACGCTCCAGGCATGGCTGATCCTGCCGCCGCTCGCCCTCCTGTACGCGTTCCGCGCGCCGGCCGCACCCCTGCGCCGGGTGCGTCAACTGCTGCTCGCGGGGCTCGTCCTGGTGGTGTCGGGCGGCTGGTGGGTCGCCGTCGTCGAGCTGTGGCCCGCCTCGTCCCGCCCGTACATCGGCGGTTCGCAGCACAACAGCTTCCTGGAGCTGACCTTCGGCTACAACGGCCTCGGGCGCATCAACGGCGACGAGACCGGCAGCGTCGGCGGGGGCGGCGGTCCGGGCGGCGGCCGGTGGGGGGACACGGGTCTGACCCGGATGTTCAACGCGGCCACGGGCGGCCAGATTTCCTGGCTGCTGCCCGCCGCGCTGGTGCTGCTGGTGGCCGGGCTGTGGCTGCTGCGGCGCGCGGCGGGGCGGCCGGGGGACGACGGCAGGCGGCTCGCGTTCCTCGCCTGGGGCGGCGCCCTGCTGATGACCTTCGCGGTCTTCAGCTTCATGTCCGGGATCTTCCACGAGTACTACACCGTCGCGCTCGCCCCGTACGTGGCCGCGCTCGTCGCCATGGGCGCGGTCCTGCTGTGGGAGCAGCGCGCGTACGTGCCGGCAGCTGTGGTGACGGTGGGCACGGCGGGCTGGGCGTACGTGCTGCTGGACCGTACTCCGCACTGGCTGCCCTGGCTGAAGTGGGCGGTTCTCGTGGCGGGGGTCCTGGCGGGCGGTGCGCTGCTGCTCGTCCCTCGGTCGGGCAAGGGGCTGGCGCGGGGCGCGGCGGCGCTGGCGGTGGGGAGCGCGCTGGCGGCGCCGTTCGCGTACACGCTGAACACCGTGGACACCGCGCACGGCGGGTCGATCGTGACGGCCGGACCGGCGGGCGCGCGCGGGCACTTCGGGCGGGGCGGGCCCTCCCGGCCCGGGAGGCCGGGCGACGAGCGGCCGGTCGGCTTCCCCGGAACGGGTGCTCCCGGCGGCCCCGGAGGCGGGCGCTTCGGTGACACGGGGCGGCCCGGCGGGCCCGGTGGCATGGGCGGGCTCCTCGGCGGTCAGAAGGTCTCCGCCGCCGCGGCGGCCGCGCTGAAGCGGGACGCCGGTGACTACACCTGGGCGGCCGCCGCCGTCGGCTCGCAGAACGCCGCGGGCTATCAGCTCGCCGCCCAGGTGCCGGTGATGCCGGTCGGCGGTTTCAACGGCAGCGACCCCTCGCCGACGCTCCGGCAGTTCCAGGCGTATGTGAAGGCGGGGAAGGTGCACTGGTTCATCCCCTCCGGGGAGTCGCGGGACGGCGGCCGCGGCGGGCGCGGGCACTCCGCGCAGATCTCCTCCTGGGTGGCGGCGCACTTCACGAAGGTGACCGTCGGGACGGCCACGTTCTACGACCTCACCAGGCCCGCGTAAAAGGCGGTTGTACGGCGTAGAGCTCCTCTTGTACGGTGTACGACGCAGCCAGTCGTACACCGTACAAGGGGGACTCCGCATGACCGCCACGACCACCGGTCCAACCGACACCGCCGCGCAGCGGCCGCCGCGCAATCCGGCCCGCTGGCTGATCCTCGGCGTCATCTGCCTCGCGCAGCTCACCGTCCTGCTGGACAACACGATCCTGACCGTGGCGGTCCCCTCCCTCACGGAGGAGCTCGGCGCCTCCACCGCCGACGTGCAGTGGATGCTCAACGCCTACTCGCTGGTGCAGGCCGGACTGCTGCTCACCGCGGGCAGCGCCGCCGACCGCTACGGGCGGAAGAAGATGCTGGCGGCCGGGCTCGCCCTGTTCGGGCTCGGGTCGCTCGTCGCCGGACTGTCCCAGACCACCGGGCAGCTGATCGCCGCCCGCGCGGGCATGGGCATAGGCGGGGCGCTGCTGATGACCACGACGCTCGCCGTCGTCGTCCAGGTCTTCGACGACGAGGAGCGCACCAAGGCCATCGGCCTGTGGGGCGCGGTCAGTTCGCTCGGCTTCGCCGCCGGGCCGCTCATCGGCGGCGCGCTGCTCAACCACTTCTGGTGGGGCTCGGTCTTCCTGATCAACCTGCCGGTGGCCGTGATCGGCCTGGTCGCCGTCCTCAAGCTCGTGCCCGAGTCCAAGAACCCGGCCGGCGACCGGCCGGACCTGCTGGGCGCGGTCCTCTCCACGTTCGGCATGACCGGCGTCACCTTCGCGATCATCTCCGGTCCCGCGCACGGCTGGACGTCCGGACGCGTGCTGATCTCGGCCGCCGTCGGCGCGGTGATGCTCGCCGGGTTCGCGGTGTGGGAGCGGCGGGCGCCGTACCCGATGCTCGACATGACCTTCTTCCGCAACAGCCGGTTCGTGGGCGCCGTCGCGGGCGGCATCCTGGTGGCGTTCGGCATGGGCGGCTCGTTCTTCCTGCTGACGCAGCACCTCCAGCTCGTGCTCGGCTACGACCCGCTGCAGACGGGCCTGCGGATGACGCCGCTCGCCCTGGTGATCGTCGTCCTCAACCTCACGGGCGTGGGCGCCCGGCTGCTGCCCAAGGTGGGCACCCCCGTCGCCATCGCCGGTGGCATGGGCCTGCTCGCGGCCGGTCTGCTGTCGATCGCGGTGCTGGGCGCGCACGGCTACGGGGGGATGTTCCTCGGGCTGGTGCTGATGGGCATCGGCATCGCGCTCTCCATGCCGGCCATGGCCAACGCGATCATGTCGGCGATACCGCCGGAGAAGGCGGGCGTCGGGGCCGGGGTCAACGGCACGCTCCAGGAGTGCGGCAACGGGCTGGGCGTCGCGGTCCTCGGCGCCGTCCTCAACTCCCGCTTCGCGGCACTGGTCCCGGCGGTGGCGGCGGGGGCGGGCTCGCTCCCGGCCGCGCTGTCCCGTGCGCACTCCTCTTCGGACGTCGCGTCCATCCGCGACGCGTTTGCCTCCGGCGTGCAGTCGAGTCAGTTGGTGGGGGCGGCGGCGGTGCTGGCGGGTGGGGTGGTGGCGGCGGTGCTGCTGCGCAGGGCGGAGCGGGCTGTGTCGTAACCGGCAGTCGACTGCGGGCCGTCCGCGCCTGCGGGCCGGTTCGCCGCCTGCGGCGGGCTTGTTCCCCAGCCCCGCCCCTTCCCGAAACCGGGGCTGCGCCCCGGACCCCGCAACACGGCTTCGCCGCGTTGTCCTCAAATCTCGCTCGTCGCCTACGGCCTCAACGGCATGTTCGTCACCCCGTTCCTCTGGGA
>NZ_JBSFWT010000125.1:0-14514 GCF_053594975.1 Streptomyces sp. NPDC002537 | reverse complement strand
AGAGGATTCCGGCGTCGTGTCCCGCGCCCGTACCGAGAACGGGGACGTCCCCGGGCCCGCCCTTGGCCAGGATCCTGCCGATCTCGTGGCGCAGGACCCCTCACAGTCTGCTGCCCGCCTTCTCGCCGGCCAGGGTCAGGGCCACCGCCTCCTCGTAGCGGCGCAGGAGCAGGGAGGTCAGTTCGGGAGCTGTTCCCAGGACGTTCGCCAGGGCGTCCGCGGAGCCCGCGCCGGAGGCGATCCGGTCGGGCAGGCGGCCCGGGGCGATGACGTACGGGGCGACGGCCACCCGCCGGGCGCCCGCAGCGCGCAGCGCGCGTACCGCCTCGTCCACGCCGGGCGGGGCGGCCGACGCGTACGCGGGCCGTACCGCGAACCAGCCCGCCGCGCGCTCCCACTCCCGGGCGACGCCCTCGATCACGGCCGTCGCCCGGGGGTCGGACGAGCCCGCCGCGGCCAGCACCACCCCGGTGGACGCCCGGTCGCGCACCCCCGCCTCGTACAGCCGCCGTTCCAGCGCCGCCGTCAGTTGCGGTGCCGGGCCGAGCACCGCGGCCTGACGCAACGTCAACTGCGGTAGGCGGGACGCGGCTTCGTGGAGGACCGCAGGGATGTCGGTCCGGGCGTGGAAGGCGTGCGTCAGCAGCAGGGGGAGCGCGATCACCTCCCGTACGCCCTCCGAGGCGAGCCGTTCCAGCACCCGCGGCACGCTCGGCACGCAGAAGTCCAGGTAGCCCACCTCGACCCGAAGCGCCGGGCGGGCCGCGGCCAGCCGGTCCCGGAGCGCGGTGACCGTCGCCGCGTGCCGGGGATCGCGGCTGCCGTGGGCCACGAGGAGCAGGACCATGGCCCCGGCCCTACCGGCCCGTCGGGGCCAGGCCGCGGCTGCGCAGCACCCGTCGCTCCAGCGGGCTGAAGACGATCAGGTCGATCGCGATGCCGACGAACAGGATCAGGATGATGCCGAGCAGTACGCCCGGCATGTCGGAGTCGGTGCGGGCGTTCTCCAGGTACTGCCCGAGGCCGAGCCCCAGGTCCGGCGAGGAGGCGATGAGTTCGGCGGCCATCAGCGAGCGCCAGGAGAACGCCCAGCCCTGCTTGAGCCCGGCGATGTAGCCGGGCAGCGCGGCGGGCAGCAGGATGTGCCACGCTCCGCGGGCCCCGGTGGCGCCGAGGGTGCGGCCCGCGCGCAGATACAGCGGCGGCACCTGGTCGATGCCGGAGACCAGCCCGTTGGCGATCGACGGCACGGCGCCCAGCAGGATCACCGCGTACATCGCCGAGTCCGTGATGCCCAGCCAGATCACCGCCGCGGGCACCCAGGCCACCGACGGCAGCGACTGCAGCCCGGACAGGATCGGGCCGAGGGCCGCGCGGACGAACCGCACCCGGGCGACCAGCAGCCCGAGCGGCGTGCCGATCGCGAGCGCGGCGAGGAAGCCGAGCAGGCCGCGGGAGACGCTGGTCCAGATGATGTCGAAGAGTGTTCCCCGCCGCCACAGTTCGCCGAGGCTGCGCCAGACCGCCGACGGGTCGGGCAGCTTGTAGTCGGCCGTGACGTGCGCGAGGACCAGGACCTTCCAGACCACGAGCACGAACACCACCGCGACGACGGGCGGCAGCACCTTCCGCAGCAGGACCTGGGTGAACGGGGTGCGCTCGACCCGTACCGAGTCCAGGGCGTCGAGCCCCGCCTCCAGGCCGGCCAGGTCGTTCGCCCCCGCGGGCGGGGCGGGATCAGTGCTCGTGGCCATGGCGGCGGATCTCCCCACGCAGTTCTTCGGTGATCTCTACGGAAAGCTCGGCGACGGCCGTGTCCTCGATGCGCCGCGGCTGCGGGATGCCGACGGCCCACTCGCGCGCCACCCGGCCGGGCCGGGACGACAGCAGCACCACCCGCTCGCCGAGCCGCACGGCCTCACGGACGTTGTGGGTGACGAACAGCACCGACAGCCGCGTCTCGGACCAGATACGGGTCAGCTCGTGGTGGAGCACGTCCCGGGTGATGGCGTCGAGCGCGGCGAACGGCTCGTCCATCAGCAGCAGCCTGCTGTCCTGCGCGAGCGCCCTGGCGAGCGCGACCCGCTGCCGCATGCCGCCCGACAGCTCGTGCACCCGCTTGCCGTACGCGTCGCCGAGCCGTACGAGCTCCAGCAGCCGCTCCGCCTCCGGGCGGCGCTCCGCCCTCGGCAACCCGCGCAGCCGCAGGGCCAGTTCGATGTTGCGGCCCGCGGTCAGCCACGGGAACAGCGCGTGCTCCTGGAACATCAGCGCGGGGCGGCCGCCGGGCACCTCGATGGTGCCCGCGGTCGGCCGGTCGAGACCGGCCACCAGGTTCAGCAGCGTCGACTTGCCGCAGCCGGACGCCCCCAGGAGGCAGACGAACTCGCCGGGGCGCACCTCCAGGGTGATGTCGTCCAGCACGGGCTGTGCCGCGCCGGGACGGCCGAAGCTCTTGTGGACGTGATCGATCCGGACGGCCGCCGGTATGTCGTCCCCGACGACGGCCGTACCGGAATGGTCAGAAGTCAGTGCCGGGGTCATCCGGCCACCTCCTGGGTCTGGCGGCTGTGCGTGACGTGCATGACGGCTACTCGCTACTGCTTGCCCAGCTTCGCGGCGTCGACCGCCTGCTCGCCCTGGGCGGCCAGCACCTTGTTGAGCAGGGTCAGGTCGTAGATACCGGACAGGTCGGGCTTCTCCAGCAGCCCGGCCTTGACGGCGTGGTCCGCCTCCGCCCGCAGCGTCGCGGCCAGCGGGTCGTCGGTGACCTCGAT
The DNA here is from genome assembly GCF_053594975.1 of Streptomyces sp. NPDC002537. Classification (NCBI taxonomy): domain Bacteria; kingdom Bacillati; phylum Actinomycetota; class Actinomycetes; order Kitasatosporales; family Streptomycetaceae; genus Streptomyces; species Streptomyces sp. NPDC002537. The sequence goes on along the minus strand of NZ_JBSFWT010000125.1, from coordinate 11,737 downwards.
GCCCTTCCAGGCCGGGTCGATGACGTCCGCGGGCAGCGCCTTGCCGGAGAGCTGCTTGAGCGCCGCGTTCGCCGCGTCCCTGGCCTTGTCCGGGTTGGCCTTGATCCAGGCGTTCGTCTTCACCGAGCCGCGCAGCACGGCCTCGACGACGTCCGGGTGCCGGTCGAGGAACTTCTGCGAAACGATCACATTGGTAATGACGAATTTCTTGTCCGGCCACAGCGTGGCCTCGTCCAGCAGCACCTTGCCGCCCTCGGAGACCAGCTTCGAGGCCGTCGGCTCGGGCACCCAGGCGCCGTCCACCGAGCCGGACTTGAAGGCGTCCGGGGTCACCTTGTTGTCCGTGCGGACGACGGACACGTCGCCCTTGCCGGTCTGCGGATCGACCTTCCAGCCCTTCTCGGCGATCCAGTTGAGGAAGGCGACGTCCTGGGTGTTGCCCTTCTGCGGCGTCGCGATCCGCTTCCCCTTGACGTCGTCGAGGGAGGAGATCTTCTTGGGGTCGACGACCAGCTTGACCCCGCCGGAGGCCGAACCGGAGATGATCCGCAGGCTCTTGCCCTTGGACTTGGTATAGCCGTTGACGGCCGGGGACGGGCCGATCCAGCCGATGTCGATGGAGCCCGCGTTGAGCGCCTCGATCTCGGACGGGCCCGCGTTGAAGGTCGTCGAGCGGAGCCTGGTGCCGCCGAGCTCCTTCTGGATGATCCCCTCGTGCTCGCCGACCAGCGGCGTGGCGTGGGTGATGTTCGGGAAGTAGCCGATCCTGACGGTGTCGGCGGAGAGCGCCCCGCCCTTGGCCGTGGCGTTCTTGTCGTCGGCGCTCGCGGAGTTCCCGGAGTCCTTCTCCGAGCCGTAGCCACAGGCGCCGAGCGCGCCGATCAGCAGGGGGACGGCGGCAGCGGCCACGGCGAGGCGGCGGGCGGCGGCAGGCACGAGGGCGGTTCCTCTCGACGGTCCGGGCGTACGTCTAGGGCGCGCCGGGCAGCGGTGCAATGGGACTTCGGGTACGGGGGAGCGGTGGGGGCACGGTCATCGGGCGGCACATCGGCCGATGCCGCCGCGGCCCGCGCCGAACGCCTCCCCGGCCATCCCGGCGGTCAGCGTCGTGCCGTCGGCCGGGTCGACGAGCAGGAAGGAGCCGGTGCGCCGGGAGTCGGCGTAGGCGTCCAGCGCGAGCGGTTCGGCGGTGCGCAGGACGACCCGGCCGATGTCGTTCGCGGCCAGTTGCCCCGGCCCGGGGTGCTGGGAGAGATCGTCGAGGGCGAGCCGGGAGGGGATGTCCTTGACGACGGCCTTGACGGTACGGGTGGTGTGCTTGAGGAGGACGCGCTGGCCGACCGCGAGGGGCCGGTCGGCGACGTGGCAGACGGTGGCCTCGACGTCCCGGGTGACGGCGGGCGCGCCCGCCGTGGGCACGACGATGTCGCCGCGCGAGACGTCGACGTCGTCGGCGAGGGTGACGGTCACGGACTGGGGCGCCCACGCGACGTCGACGCCGCGGCCCAGGGCGTCGATCCCGGCGATCGTGCTCGTACGGCCCGAGGGCAGCACGGTCACCGGCTCGCCGACGCGCAGCACACCGGAGGCGATCTGGCCCGCGTAGCCCCGGAAGTCCCGGTGCTCGGCGGACTGCGGCCGGATCACGTACTGCACGGGGAAGCGGGCCGGGTCGCGGGTGGGGTCCGCGACGACGGGCACGGTCTCCAGGTGTTCGAGGACGGTCGGGCCGCCGTACCAGCTCATGTGCGCGGACGGCTCCACGACGTTGTCCCCGGCGAGCGCGGAGACGGGGATCGCGGTCACGTCGGGCACGCCGAGGGACGCGGCGTAGGACGTGAACTCGGCGGCGATCGCGGCGAAGACGGGCTCGGCGTAGTCGACGAGGTCCATCTTGTTGACGGCCAGGACGACGTGCGGGACGCGCAGCAGCGCGGCGACGGCGGCGTGCCGGCGGGTCTGCTCGACCACCCCGTTGCGGGCGTCGACCAGGACCACGGCCAGCTCGGCCGTCGACGCGCCGGTCACCATGTTCCGCGTGTACTGCACGTGCCCCGGCGTGTCCGCCAGGACGAACCGCCGCCGCGCGGTGGCGAAGTAGCGGTACGCCACGTCGATGGTGATGCCCTGCTCCCGCTCCGCCCGCAGCCCGTCGGTCAGCAGCGCCAGGTCCGGCGCCTCCTGGCCGCGCCGCAGCGAGGCGTCCTCGACAGCGGCCAGCTGGTCGGCCAGCACGGACTTGGAGTCGTGCAGCAGCCGGCCGACCAGCGTGGACTTGCCGTCGTCCACGGAACCGGCGGTCGCGAACCGCAGCAGCGAGGTGGCGGCCATGGCCGTGTCGGTCATGGGATCGATCACTGTCATGGCTAGAAGTACCCCTCGCGCTTACGGTCTTCCATCGCGGCTTCCGACAGCTTGTCGTCGGCCCGCGTCGCGCCCCGTTCGGTCAGCCGGGACGCGGCGATCTCGGTGATGACGGCCTCGATGGACGTGGCGTCCGAATCGACGGCCCCGGTGCAGGACATGTCGCCCACCGTGCGGTACCGCACCAGGCGTCTCTCCGGCTGTTCCGTGCCCCGGGGGCCGCCCCAGTCCCCGGCCGCCAGCCACATGCCGTTCCGCCGGAAGACCTCGCGCTCGTGGGCGAAGTAGATGTCCGGCAGCTCGATCTTCTCGCGGGCGATGTACTGCCACACGTCCAGCTCGGTCCAGTTGGACAGCGGGAACACGCGGACGTGCTCGCCGGGGGAGTGCCGGCCGTTGTAGAGCTGCCACAGTTCCGGGCGCTGGCGGCGCGGGTCCCAGCCGCCGAACTCGTCGCGCAGGGAGAACACGCGCTCCTTGGCGCGCGCCTTCTCCTCGTCCCGGCGGCCGCCGCCGAAGACCGCGTCGAAGCGGTGCCGTTCGATCGCGTCCAGCAGCGGGACCGTCTGGAGCGGGTTGCGGGTGCCGTCCGGGCGCTCCCGCAGCCTGCCGTCGTTGATGAACTCCTGCACCGAGGCGACGTGCAGCCGCAGCCCGTGCGCGGCCACGGCCCGGTCGCGGTACTCCAGCACTTCGGGGAAGTTGTGCCCGGTGTCCACGTGCAGCAGGGAGAACGGCACCGGCGCGGGCGCGAACGCCTTCAGCGCGAGGTGCAGCATCACGATGGAGTCCTTGCCGCCGGAGAACAGGATCACCGGCCGCTCGAACTCGCCCGCCACCTCGCGGACGATGTGCACCGCCTCGGACTCCAGCGCGTCCAGGTGCGACAGGGCGTAAGGGTTGTCGTCGCTCATATCAGTCCCCTCTCGCTCAGCAGCGCGTGCAGCGCGGCGGCCGACTCCTCGACGCCCTGCTCGTGCGCCCGGATGCGGAGGTCCGGGTCGGCCGGCTCCTCGTACGGGTCGTCGACGCCCGTCAGCCCGGTGAGTTCACCGGCGGCCTGCTTCGCGTACAGGCCCTTGACGTCCCGTACGGAGCACACCTCCACCGGCGTCGCCACGTGCACCTCCACATACCCGGTGTCCCGCTCCCGGTGGTGCTTGCGGACGGCCTCCCGCGCATCCGCGTACGGCGCGATGACGGGCACCAGGACCGTCACCCCGTGCGCGGCGAGCAGTTGGGCGACGAAACCGATCCGCCGCACATTGGTGTCCCGGTCCGCCCGGGAGAAGCCCAGCCCGGCGGAGAGGAACTCGCGTATCTCGTCGCCGTCCAGCACCTCCACCCGGTGTCCCTCGGCGCGCAGCCGCCCCGCGAGCGCGCGGGCGATCGTCGTCTTGCCCGCGCTCGGCAGGCCGGTGAGCCAGACCGTGGCCCCGTTCATCACTTGCTCCCCGTGTCGAGTCATCCGTGCAGCCCGCACTCCGTCTTGGCGCGCCCGGCCCAGCGGCCGCCGCGCGCGTCCTCCCCGGCCGCGACCCTGCGGGTGCAGGGCGCGCAGCCGACGGAGGCGTAGCCGTCCATCAGCAACGGGTTGGTGAGCACGCCGTGTTCGGCGACGTACCGGTCCACGTCCTGCTGCGTCCAGCGGGCGATCGGCGAGATCTTCACCTTGCCGCGCCGCTCGTCCCAGCCGACGACCGGGGTGTCCGCCCGGGTCGGCGACTCGTCGCGGCGCAGCCCGGTGGCCCAGGCGTCGTAGGCGCCCAGACCGGCCGCCAGCGGGGCTACCTTCCGCAGCGCGCAGCACAGGTCGGGGTCGCGGTCGTGCAGCGCGGGCCCGTGCTCGGCGTCCTGTTCGGCGACGCTGCGGTCCGGGGTCAGCGTGACGACGTTGACGTCCATGACCGCCGCCACCGCGTCCCGGGTGCCGATGGTCTCCGGGAAGTGGTAGCCGGTGTCGAGGAAGACGACGTCGACGCCCGGCCGGACGCGGGAGGCGAGGTGGGCGACCACCGCGTCCTCCATGGACGAGGTGACGCAGAACCGCGCGCCGAACGTGTCCGCGGCCCAGCGCAGGATGTCGGACGCCGAGGCGTCCTCCAGTTCGCGGCCCGCCCGTTCGGCGAGTTCGCGGAGTTCCGTTCCGGTGCTCATGGCGTGCTGTCGCCCCCTTCGCGATGTCCGGGCGTGAGGCCCTTGGCCAGCAGCCCGAGGAACGAGAGCCGGAACGCGCGGTTGCACGTTCCGCATTCCCACGCGCCGTGGCCCTCCTCGGAGGGGCGCAGGTCCTCGTCCCCGCAGTAGGGGCAGTGGAAGGGGGCGGCCCGCTCGCTCATGACAGGTCCTTCTCGGCGGCGCGGGCGACCCAGGTCGCGAACCGCTCGTCGTCCGCGCGCTGTTCGGCGAACCGGGTGAGGACGCGCTCGACGTAGTCGGGGAGTTCGGCGGAGGTGACCTTGAGGCCGCGGACCTTGCGGCCGAAGCCCGCCCGCAGCCCCAGCGCGCCGCCCAGGTGGACCTGGAAGCCCTCGACCTGGTTGCCGTCCGCGTCGAGCACCAGCTGGCCCTTGAGGCCGATGTCGGCGGTCTGGATGCGGGCGCAGGCGTTGGGGCAGCCGTTGACGTTGATGGTGACCGGCTCCTCGAAGTCCGGCATCCGGCGCTCCAGTTCGTCGATGAGCGAGGCGCCGCGCGCCTTCGTCTCCACGATGGCGAGCTTGCAGAACTCGATGCCGGTGCAGGCCATCGTTCCGCGCCGGAAGGGGGACGGCCGGACCTGGAGGTCCAGCGCCTCCAGCCCGGCGACGAGGGAGTCCACCTTGTCCGCGGTCACGTCGAGGATCAGCATCTTCTGCTCGACGGTGGTGCGCAGCCGGTCGCTGCCGTGCGCGCCCGCCAGTTCGGCGATCTTGGCGAGGGTGGTGCCGTCCACCCGGCCGACGCGCGGCGCGAAGCCCACGTAGAACCGGCCGTCCCGCTGCGGGTGCACGCCCACGTGGTCGCGCCAGCGCGAGACGGGCTCGCCGGGCGGGGGGCCGTCGAGGAGCGCGCGGCCCAGGTACTCCTCCTCCAGGATCCGGCGGAACTCCTCCGGACCCCAGTCGGCCATCAGGAACTTGAGCCGGGCGCGGGTGCGCAGCCTGCGGTAGCCGTAGTCGCGGAAGATGCCGACGACCCCGGCCCACACGTCCGCGACCTCGTTCACGGGCACCCAGGCACCGAGCCGTTCGGCCAGCCGCGGGTTGGTGGACAGCCCGCCGCCGACCCATACGTCGAAGCCCGGCCCGTGCTCGGGGTGCTCCACGCCGACGAAGGCGATGTCGTTGATCTCGTGCACGACGTCCTGGACGGGCGAGCCGGACACCGCGGTCTTGAACTTCCGCGGCAGGTTGGAGAATTCCTTGCTGCCGATGTAGCGGTCGTGGATCTCGTCCACCGCGGGCGTGCCGTCGACGATCTCGTCCGCGGCTATGCCCGCGACGGGCGAGCCGATGATCACGCGGGGGCAGTCCCCGCACGCCTCGGTGGTGGACAGGCCGACGGCCTCCAGCTTCTCCCAGATGGCCGGCACGTCCTCGATACGGACCCAGTGCAGCTGGATGTTCTGCCGGTCGGTGATGTCGGCGGTGCCGCGCGCGTACTGCTCGGACACCTCGCCGATGGCGCGCAGTTGGGCGACGGTGAGCCGCCCGCCGTCGATCCGCACCCGCATCATGAAGTACTTGTCGTCCAGCTCCTCCGGCGCCAGGACCGCGGTCTTTCCACCGTCGATCCCGGGCTTGCGCTGGGTGTACAGCCCCCACCAGCGCATCCGCCCGCGCAGATCGCTGGGGTCGATCGAGTCGAAGCCCGCTTTCGCGTAAATCGTCTCGATGCGTGTCCGCACATTGAGACCGTCGTCGTCCTTCTTGAACTGCTCATTGGCGTTGAGCGGGGTGAAGTGGCCGACGGCCCACTGGCCCTCGCCGCGGTGGCGGCCGGCCTTGCGGCGGGACGTGGCAGCGGCCGGTGGTTCCGAGGTGGCAGCCATGGCGATCTGTCCTTCTGGGGTGGCGCTCGGGGCGCGAACGGCGGCACAACGGCCCGACGACACTGTCGGGCCGCGCTGACCTGCGCGTATGGCGAAATGACCCCGGGGCGCCGAGCGAGCGGCGCGGGCGGGGGGAAAGGGGAGGAACGGTGCTGCGGAGGCGGTGCCGAGGCGGTGCTGAGCCGGTCAGCCCGCCGGACAGATGGCGCTGGACATGCGGCCCAGGTCGACGTGGCGTCGACTCACCAAGGCAACTCCGGCGCGAGACATGACGGAAGGGTGGCATGGCGCTCTCGGAGCAGTCCACCGTTGTCCGCATGGCGGACGTATTTGTATTGCGATGCGGGATGGCGTGCCGCCTGCGGGCCTGTTGCCGCCTGCGGCGGGGGCGGCCTGCGGCCGCGTCCTCAAACGCCGGACGGGCTGATTTTGCCGGCGTAGTCCGCAGCCTGCGGGCCGCAAGTCTGTGGGCCGTAGGTCAAAGAGCCACGGTCCGCAAATCAGCCCGTCCGGCGTTTGAGGACACCGCGCGGAGCGCGGTCGGGGGTCTGGGGGTCTCCCCCAGTTCGGGAAGGGGCGGGGCTGGGGAAGAAGAAAAGACGGCCCGCAGCGGATCAGGCGCCCCCGGCGGAGCCGAACGCCCCCGGCCACGGCCCCGGGGAGACAGCGAGCGGCTCGTCCGCGACCGCGGTGTCGAAGACCCGGAACCCCCGCCGCTCGTAATTGGCCAGCGCGAAAGGCCCGTCCAGGGAGCACGTATGCACCCACACCCGCTTCGTCGGCGCCAGCCCGGACCACCGCTCGGCGAGGTCCCACGCCCGCGCTGTCCCGTACGCCAGCAGATGGCCGCCGATCCGGCGTCCCCGGAAGGCCGCCAGCAGCCCGAAGTAGCTGATCTCGACCGTGCCCTCGCCCTGCGCGTCCAGCTCGATGTAACCGGCCGGGGTGCCGTGGACGTACGCCACCCACGTCTCCACCCCGGGCCGCTCCAGGAACGTCCGCCACTGCTCGTGCGTCCAGCCCAGCCTGTCCGTCCAGGTGTTGTCGCCACCGACGGCCGTGTAGAGGAAACGGCTGAACTCGGGCGAGGGCACTTCGGACCGGACGATCCGGACACCGGACGAGGCCTCGGGGCCGGGCGTGGGGACCAGGTCGGCCGACGCGGTCTGCTCCAGGGACCAGGTGGTCACGGCGACGGTGTCGTTGCTCATGCCACCCACCCAATCACGCGCCTCCCGGCGACCCCGTGCCGGCCCGGCGCGCCGCCACCACGGCCGGGGCCGCCGAGCCCGGCAGTAACTCGCGCGCGTCGTCCGGGAGCAGCAGCCGGACGTCGATGCCGTCGGCGAAACGGTACGGGCGGTGGTCGAGCACCCCGCCCAGGGTGCGCCGCATCCGCGACATCTCCGCCCGTACCGTCACCGTGCGCGACGGGTCGTCGAACAGGTCGGCCGCCAGCTCCGCCGCCGACCGCCCCACCGGGTACAGGGCCAGGACGTACAGCAGCTCCGCGTGGCGGGGGCTCAGCTCCTGCGCCCACTCGCCCGCGGCGCCGGAGACCGTCACCGTCCAGCCGCGGGCCCGCCGCAGATCCAGCGCCACCCGGTGGGGCGCCGCCTCGCGCGGCACCTCCTCCAGCCGCACCAGCCAGCCGTCCGGCAGGGGTTCGAGCGAGCACAGCCCGAGCGACGGCAGCCACACCAGCCCCGCCTGCACGGCCTTCGGCAGCGACACCCGGCCGACGGGCACCGTGCCGGTCACCGCGGCGATCCAGCCCTCCCGGTCGACGGCCAGCGCCCGGCCGCCGACGCGTGACAGCATCGGCGCGGCCACCGCCCGCAGCCGCTCCACGGACTCCCAGTGCCGGGCGCGCAGTTCCCCCTCTGCCACCTTGGCGACGGCGGTCACCAGGGGCAGCGTCGCCGGGTTGAACACGGGCGCGGGACCGCTGACGTTCACCACGCCCAGCAGCCGCCCGTCGCGCGGGTCGTGCAGGGGCGCCGCCGCGCACGTCCAGGCGTGGTGGGTCCGTACGAAGTGCTCCGCCGAGTGCACCTGCACCGGGCGGCGCTCCACCAGGGCCGTGCCGATGCCGTTGGTGCCCACCGTCTCCTCGGTCCACGCGGCGCCCACCAGGAACTCCAGCCGGTCGGCGCTGCGGATCGCCGCCCGGCTGCCCTCCCGCCACAGCACCCGGCCCTCGTCGTCCGCGACGACCATCAGCTGCCGTTCCGTGTCCACGAAGCCGCCCAGCCCCTCGCGGAACTGCGGCAGCAGCCCGCCCAGCCGCGAGGCGTGCCGCCGGTGCTCGACCTCCTCGACCGGCAGCGGGGGCGGAACCGGGCGGCCGTGGTCCGGGTCGAGGCCGTGCAGCCGCACCCGTCGCCAGGACTGCCCGATCACCGGGCGGGGCGGCACGGGCGGTTCGCCGTCACCGAGGCAGGCCTCGTGGACGGCCCGGAGCAGGCGCGCGTCGATCGTTCCCCGGTTCACGTGCCCATGGTGCCGCCGTACGGACCCCCGCGTGGGGGCATCCGGCGTATTGCAACTGCATGCAACCGTTGCGGCCGGGGTCCGTACGGGCGGAAGCTTTCGGTGAGCGGCCGGAGGGTGGTGCCGAGTCGGCGCAGCATCACCCTCCGCCCGGCCCTCCACGTCCCTTCCCCGTACCCCCCGCGGCCCCGCCCGAGCACCGCCCGGCCACCGTGCGAGCCGAGCCTGCCAGGGCCGATACGGTTAGGGGGTGCAGGCAGCAAATGAACGATCGGGGCGGTGGGGCGGCCGCCTCCACAGGGCGAGGGTCCTGTATCGAAATGTCTCGAAACGCAAGATGGCGTGGCTGCTCCTCAAGGACACCGTCAACTCCTGTGTCGAGTACCGCGTCACCGGCCTGGCCGCCGAAGCGGCCTTCTTCACCCTGCTGTCCCTGCCACCCCTGCTGCTCGGGCTCCTCGGGCTTCTCGGCTACCTGGACGACTGGACCGGCACCAACACCATCGGCTCCATCCAGGACCACATCCTCAAGGCATCGGCGACCGTGCTCAGCGACAAGGGCGTCAACGAGATCGCCAAACCGCTGCTCACGGACGTCACCAAGGGCCGCCCCGACGTCATCTCGCTGGGCTTCGCCGTCGCCCTGTGGTCCGGTTCCCGGGCCGTCAACGTCTTCGTCGAGACGATCACCATCATGTACGGGCTGGAGGGCAAGCGCGGCATCGTGCGGACCCGGCTGCTCGCCTTCGTCCTCTACGTCGTCGCCCTCCTCATCGGGGCGGTGGTCCTGCCGCTGATGGTGGCCGGGCCCGACGCGGTGGTGAACGTCGTGCCGTGGAGCGCGGACGCCGTCCGCTTCCTTTACTGGCCCACGGTGATCCTGCTCTCCGTCGCCTTCCTCACCACGCTCTACCACGTGTCCGTACCGGTGCGGTCGCCGTGGGAGGAGGACATCCCGGGCGCGCTCGTCGCCCTCACCATGTGGGTGGTCGGGAGCCTCCTGCTGCGCATCTATCTCACCCACACCGTGGAGGGCCTCACCATCTACGGCTCGCTGGCCGCGCCCGTGGCCGTGCTGCTGTGGATCGGCGTCTCCGCCTTCGCGGTCCTCGTCGGCGCCGCGGTGAACGCCGCGATAGACCGGGTCTGGCCGTCCGTCGCCACGGCGGGCGCCCGCGCGGAGGTCGACCGGCAACGCGCGGCCGCGGCGGCCCGCGAGGCGGCCGAACGGTCCGCCCGCGCCTTCGAGGCGGCCCTGGAGGAGGACCTCGACGAGGAACCGGCGGACGAGGGCGCGGCCGGCCAGGACCGCGAGCCGCCCTCGGAATTCCCCGAGCGCTGGGCCCAGTTCCTCCCCCCGGAGGATGTCCGCTCCCGCATCCAGCGCCCGGAACACCGCCCGAAGCATGCAAAACCCGACTCCCCCGGCAAGCACGCGAAGCCCAACGGGCGGGAGTGACCGCCGGGTCCGCGGGCCCGGGAAAAACCATTGGCGAGCCGCACTCGGGGGTACATACGATCGCTCCGCACACAACGTGCGGAATCAGGAGGTGAGGACCGATGACTGTCACGGCGACGGGCGCTGCCCGCACACGGAAGCAGGTTCACCACGACTCCCTCCTGAAGGACCATCGTCTTGTCCGAGCTCACCGCTCCGCACCCCCTCACCCGCTACGGCTGGGACGAGGGCTTCGCTGACAGCTTCACCCCCCACGCCGCCCAGGGCCTGACGCCCGGCCGGATCGTCCGCGTCGACCGCGGCCGCTGCGACCTCGTCGTCCCCGACGGCGACGGCGTACGCACCGTGCAGGCCGACACGGCGCTCGTCACCACGGGCGACCCCCTGCGCATCATGTGCACCGGCGACTGGGCGGCCGTCGACCTCGCCCAGGGGTTCGTACGGGCGCTGCTGCCACGCCGCACGGCCTTCGTCCGGGCCACCTCCTCCAAACGGTCCGAGGGCCAGATCCTCGCCGCCAACGTCGACCACGCCGTGATCGCCGTCTCCCTGGCCGTCGAGCTCGACCTCGGCAGGGTCGAGCGGTTCCTCGCCCTCGCCTGGGAGAGCGGCGCCGCGCCCCTGGTCGTCCTCACCAAGGCCGATCTGATCACCGACCCGGTGGTTCTCGCCCACCTCGTCGCCGACACGGAGACGGTGGCGCCGGGCGCCCGGGTCCTGGCCGTCAGCTCGGCGACCGGAGAGGGCGTCGACGCCCTCTCCGCGACGCTCGCCGAGGGCACGACCGTGTTCCTGGGGCAGTCCGGCGTCGGCAAGTCCACGCTGGCCAACCTCCTCGTCGGCGAGGACGCCCAGGACGTCCACGCCACCCGGGACAGCGACGGCAAGGGCCGCCACACCACCACGACCCGCAACCTCCTGCCGCTGCCGACCGGAGGCGTCCTCATCGACACCCCCGGCCTGCGCGGGGTGGGCCTGTGGGACGCGGAGGACGGCGTCGCACAGACCTTCCCCGAGATCGACGCCCTCGCGTCCCGCTGCCGCTTCCACGACTGCGGCCACGAGACCGAGCCGGGCTGCGCGGTGCTCGCCGCCCTCGACTCGGGCGAACTGCCGCACCGGCGCCTCGACAGCTACCGCAAGCTGCTCCGCGAGAACCAGTACCTCGCGGCGCGCACCGACGCGCGGCTCCGGGCGGAGATCCGCAAGGACTGGAAGCGGAGGACGGCCGAGGGCCGCGAGATGGGGGCCCGCAAACGGGGCCGCTGACCGCGGCGGGTCCACCGGGGTCCGGGGCGCGCCCCCGGGCCCGGCTGCGGGCCGGTTCGCCGCCTGCGGCGGGGGCGGCCTGCGGCCGCGTCCTCAAACGCCGGACGGGCTGGATTTGC
>NZ_JBSFWT010000124.1:0-15189 GCF_053594975.1 Streptomyces sp. NPDC002537 | reverse complement strand
TGCACAAACTCGTTGACATCCATCACACAGATGTCAACGCCCCCTCACAACGCTCCGTCACCACCGAATGTGAGACAGGGCCGTTTACTGGACAGGCCCAAGCGCGAGGCTAACGCCGGCCTCAGACATACCCCCACAGACGTGGCAGCTGTAGATGCGGGTTGATGTGCGTGTCGGTGCTGGTCAGCGGGGTGGTGGTATACGGACGGCCACCGCGTCGTTGATCGTTTGTGAGAACAGATCAGGAAGCGGTGGCCGCGGAGGTCACCGTAGCGCATCGGGCGTGGTCCGCGCTGCTGGCGCCGGCCTTCGTGCGTAGTGAACCCCGGCTCACCTTCGTCGAGTTCGTCCAGGGCATGGTGATGGGGATGCCCACCCGCAACTGCTGGACGATCGCCGAGGCCCCTGGGCATAGGGACCCGTCGGGACTGCAGCGTTTCCTGGCCCGTGCGGGCTGGGACCGCGATGGTGCCCGTGACGTCTTCGCGGCCTGGGCTCTGGCTGGGCTCGAGGATGTGGACGGCGTCGTCGTGGTCGATGAGACCGGGGATGCGAAGTCCTCCGCCGATGCCGTGGGTGCCGCCCACCAGCACTCCGGGGCTCTCGGCGGTGTGGGTCTGTGCCAGGTCGCCGTGCACATGTCCCTGGCCACCTCCCGGGGACATGCCCTGGTGGACCGGGCCCTGTATCCGCCCGCCGGGTGGGCGGCCGACGACGAGCGCCGCGAGCTGGCCGGTGTCCCGGACGAGACCGCCTTCGCGACGAAGCCGGAACTGGCCGCCGTGATGTTCGCCCGGCTGCGACGGCTGGACTGCCGGGCCCGCTGGGCGACGGGTGACGAGATCTACGGAGGCCGGGACCTGCGACGCTGCCTGCGCGGGCTCGGCGCGGGCACAGCCGCGGCACCGAGCTGGTCCCCGTCACCGTCCCCGAAGTCCTGCGGTGGCCGCAGCAGACCGTCCTGCCCACACCGGCCCGCACACTCGAGCACCTCCTGCACTGGACCGCCTGGCGCCTCCACCACCAACACCGGGCCCGCCAAACCCAACAGCGCTGGAACAACACCACCGCCGAACTCACGACATGACCCGACGAACATCTACAGCTGCCGCGACTGTGGAAGCACCGGTGATGTCGAAGTGCATCACATTCGTGCACTCCGATCTCGCGCGTTCCGGGTGGCCGCTGTCCGACTGGGCGCGCGTCATGCTCGACCGGCGCCACAAGACCCTTGTGGCCTGCGTCAGCTGCCATGACCGCATCCATGTCGCACGAACGGCTGAATCGTTCACGCAGCAGTCACTGGAGAGCCGGATGACAGGGAAACCGTCACGTTCGGTTCGGCGGGAGGCCGCGCGGAAAAGGACCCGCCACAGCGGGCACCTCGCCGCGCGGCCGACCCAACCGGCTGGTTCATGCACCACCGCCGCCTCGCCCGCGACTACGAAACCCACCCGCACTGCTCCGAAGCCATGATCCACCTCGCCATGATCGATCTCATGTCCCGCCGCCTCACCGGAGAAACCACACCGAACTGGCGAGACACCTGAACTCCGAACCAGACACGAACCCCAGGACGAAACGCTCAGTCAGCGGCCTTCCAGTCCCAGTGCGGAGCGAAGAACCCGTCCACCAGGACCGGATCACCCCGCGGAAGCCGGGCGATGTCGAACCCCAGCTGCTTCAGGCTGTCCCTTGCCACAGGCCGCAGCACGGCCGAGTACCGGGAGGCCGTGGGCTGCGTAGACGCCGAACAGCTCATCGGCCAGCTCCTGCACCGCATTGCGACGCAGGAGAAAACAGAGCACGATCACGGCTATCCACAATGGCAGAGCCTGCGGCCGTCCGACCGCACCGTCCCAGTCCGGGAGCCGATGCTCTATCCTTCCGACGACCAGGGGGCAGCTAATACGAGCTCAGGCCGGTAGTACGGTGAAATCGCATCGGTCCGAGCGGCCGCACTGGATTCGAAACCCCGCACGGTACGTCGAGGAACTGATTTTACGCTTCACAATCAGCATCCCAAGATCCACTAACTTTTGAATGACCTTCCTGCCGTCACGACACGTCGGAACCGGTATCAAGTCCCACTAGCTGCTTGGTCGTGACAACGATCACCGAACTCAACGGAATGTTCTCCAAGCCTATTTCGGAAGCTTGACGCCGTCCTTGGATAGGGTAATACCCTCTACCGTTACTTCTTTTCCGTCTTTCCAGCCAATATCTACGCCGCTTAGTTCGACTCGATCATCGTGAATCCTTAGGCTACCAGTAGCGATTACTCCTCCGCTGATTGCCGGGAATTTCGTGTACTCCAGTCCCGATCTTAGGATTTTATCCTCCGACCATTCTTCCTTGATGGGGGAGCAGGTAACTTTTGGATATGTTTTGATCCTCTGAGGTTTTGCGTACTCATCGTGTTTCGGCCTGCTTGCGTCCTCATTGATAGGGGTGCTCCATTCATTCTCCAGAGGTGGGCCTGTAAGTGGAATGATGATTTGCTCTCCTATGTCTTTAAAGTCGAATACCTCATCCAGGACGTACTGCACGGGAGCCGCGCTGCCGATCTTCGCGCTGAAATAATAGGCTTTAAATTGCAGTGATGACTGACTCGGTATCGAGGCTACCGCCCGGACCTGGCGGATGAAGCCGTAATTCTTAGCCGCCCAATGTGTTAGGCTGTCGCGGCGTTCCAGCTTGACGAACAAGAATCCTGGCGTGAGAGGATAATCGAGTCTATAGTTGTGCCAGCTAAGGTCGTGGAATTCCCAGTTATCCATATCTACGTGAGGGGCTAGATCCTTTTCGTCCCCCTTGGCGAGATTATTGGGATCTGTTACGCGAATCTCTGTCCTGTTTGCTTTCAGTTGAGTCGGAGGGGGGTCGCCAGCAGCCAAGCAGAGCTCGATATTCTTCGATTCTCCTGCTACTGTAAATTGCGACGGAAATCCTGTGGTAGTTCCCTCCGGGCGGAGATGCAGCATACTCGAGCTCTCAAGCCACGCGACGACGGATAGGGAGGACCCCGTGTTCAGGGTCAGATCGTAGTAGGCTGCGGGAATCGTTACATTCTGAGTGGTGCCCGGATCTTCATCTCCAAAAGGCGTATAGCTCGCTATGGAGCCGGTCATTGTGAGGTCGTCTTTTCTATGAGCGGTCACCTTTCCGCGGACCTCTTCCGTGGTTACCTTGATGGTTTTTGTGGCGCTTCCTGGCGGGGTGTTGATGCGCATGATCGGAAGGGTTTCACTCCGGGGATAGATGTACGTGGAGGCATTGGGGAATTCGAGTTGCAAGGGGGCCTTTGACCATGTGAGCGAGGCGCGGATGAGGGAGGTGAAATATTGTTTGAGGGCGAGTGTTTCTGTTGTGAGTGGTGGGGTGATTTTTACTTTTGTTTTCGCAGGAGTGAAGAGGGTCAGTGGTGCCGTATCGTCGGCGGCAGTCATGGTGTAGGTCATGGAATTAACGTTCGGCGGTGTAATTTCCAGTGTGGCGCGCAAAGGTGGGGCTTTGGGGTTCGGGGTTGCAGGGAAGCACCCGAACAGTCGCGTATAGACTTTCATGTCTATGGTTAGATATCCGTCAGACGGTGTGGTGATTTCCAGGTTTTTATTGAGGAAATAGTCTCTGGTTTCTATTTCTTTTTCGGGGTATTTAAGTTCTCCGGTTACTGTGAGGTCTGTGTATTCTCCGTCACCTAGGTATACGTTGACGTTGAGAGGGGGGGCCTCTTTGAGTGTGTGTCCGGGTGCGGGTCCGTAGGCTGTGAGTTTGAGTGTGCGGTTTGAGTCGATGGTGAAGGGTGGTGCGTCGGGTGTCTGGGGGTCGGGATAGGCGCGCTGGCTTCCGGGGAGTGTGAGTGCTCCTTTGCCGTCCCCAAGTGCGAGGCTGAAGCTGGTGGCGTTGTTGGCGGTCCAGGTGAGGTTGACTGGCGTGCCGACGGTGACGGTGGTGGAGTCTCCGGTCACCCAGAAGTTGCCGACATCGAACGTGTCGTTGCTTTTTTTTACTTCTGCGGGGAGGTCGGTTGAAGTCGTGTCTTCGCGGATGGTGATGGCAGGTTTCGCGGTTCCTGGTGTGCTGTTGATGGTGACGTCGCTGAGGATGACAGTGAAGTTATCTGTTTTGTGGCCTTTGAGGGGTTTGAAGGTATAGGTGAGAGATGTTCCAGTGATGATGGGGGGGTCTGCGTTCCAGATGCGTTCGGTTTTGGGCGCGTTGTCTTTCGTTGCTGGGGGGGTGAAGCGTTCGTCGCTTCCGGCTACTGCCTCGACGAGCTTGGCTTTGTTTGTGTCTGGGAGAAGGTCGGTTTCCTTTGACCCGATGGGGAGGGCGAGGGTGATTTCGGTGACGGGCCGGTTACGGAGCCGGAAGTCGAACCGGAGACTGGCCGTGCTGGTGGCAGCGGGGTCGGGGGGTGTGGGGGTGACGATGAGTGTCATGTTCTCGGTCATGAGGGGGTCTCGCCTGTCGTCAGGAGGAAAGGGGAGGAGAGGGAAGCGGCTCGGAAGGCGTGCCCGGGGCGGGCCGCTGGGGAGGCTGGCGGACGGCGCGGAAGCCCACAGGCCCGTCCTGGGCCGCGGCCTGGAGGGCTGTCCGGTGTCTGTGGTCCTCGCCCAGGGGCCGTTGTGCCCGCGTGCCGCGCTGAAATGGGGGCAGCGGCTGACGCTGATCGCATTGTGCCCGCGTGCCTGCGCCCGCGGAGACCGGCACAACAGTTCATGATCCAGGTGCCCGGCCCGCGTGCCTGCGCGTGTCGGGGTGTCTGGTGGTGTTGTGGCTGTAGTGTGGCGGGTTTTCAGTGGGTGAGGGTGAGGGTGAGGGTCTTGTGGACGGTGAGTCGGCGGAATGTGCGGTCGGGGTCTGTGACGGTGAGTGAGAAGTACTGGCTTGTTTTTGTTCCGTCGGTGTCTGTGAGGGTGAGGAGGAAGTTGCAGGTGTCGCGGAGTCCTGAGGAGAGATAGATGGATCCGTGGCCTCGTGTGCTGCTTTCGGGGATGAGGTGACTCGCAGGGTCTTTGCCGTCGATGAGGATTCCGTCTGGGCCTTTAAGGGTGAGACGGTCGGGCGCGCCGTCGTAGGTCCAGGAGAGGGTCAGCGGGGTTCCACCGCTGACCACGCCCGTTTCATTACCGGGTGACTTGAAGTCTGTGATTTTTGCTTGCATGGCAGTCTCTCTGCTGGCTGGTACGGGCTGCTGGCCGGTGGGGAGGCGATGCCGGCCGCGGGGACAGGCACAGGTGGTTCCGGAGCCGTTCAATGTGCCGGGGGCGGAAGGATTCTGGGGGAGGCGATCAGAGTGCCGATGGTGACGTCGACGGTGCGGCTGAGCTTGTCGTGCTCGAAGCTGACGCTGAGTGTGGCTTCCGCAGGGACGCGGACACCGACGGGGCTCGTGCGGCCTGGGTCGGCGAATACTCTGCCGACTTCCTTTTTATCGCTGTTTTTCTTTTCCAGGTGCAGGACGAAGCGTGCGTTTGCCTCTGGGTCGGTGCCGTCGAATTTGCTGATGCCGAAGACAACGTAGCGGTCACCTTCGTGGTTATCGATCTTCTCGGGTTCTGCAACGGTCCAGCTTTTCACGTTATCGTTGCTGGTAAATCGCTTCTCCGTCAGGGCCTTATAGGTGGTGCTGTCTAGGTCCAGAGCAGCGTTGACGGTGACGTTATGGAAGGTCGAGGTAGGATTACGGACGGGAACGACCACCTGTCGGGCATGGACAAGGTCTTCCTTGGATGTGGCCTGAAGATAGTATCCTGTAGAATCCTGAAGATTGCTGGTTTCCCAATACTGGTCTTTGGGGTTAGGCGTATCTGTCTTCGGCTTCGGATCCTTTTTCTCGTCGGCAAACATCTTATATTGCTTCACGTTTTCCGCAGACCAGACAAGCCGTGTCGCTGTATTCTTCGCTATCTCGGAATACTTTTCACTGCCAAGGTAGGTGAAGTAGTCGAAGAAGAATCCGCCGCCGAATTTTGTGAAGATTCCGCGGGCTAGGTTCCTCGTAACCTTCGTCTCATTCTCGGGCCATGTAAGCTCAACGACTTTGAGGATGCCTTCGCCGGAGGTGTCGCTAACGATGACTCCGTTGAGGTCGAAAGAAAATGATTCACCCGGTTTGAGTACCTCGTACGTGTGTGTGCCGTGTTTAGTGGTCGCCTGGAACAGTCCGAGGAAAGATAGTCCTTCCCGTTCCTTAGGGTCTTGTGACAGGTACTGGGCGGTTGTGGATTCAGTATTGCTGCATTTAAAGCCGGTCTGGTGCGTGCTGGCCAGCCCGATGCGGGTCAGATCGCTCTTCTTGCACAGGGCTTCTTGTCCGGGTGCCCACTGGACTGGCCTTCCTTCGCCGGAATTCTGCGGGACGGAGCCCGCGAGTCCGTCATCGGTCGCTTTCACGTAGAGGCCAAGGGCGGCAACTTTTACGCCTTTGCCGCCAGATGGCTCTGGGTTATGGACCACAAATTGCAGGTTCTGCTTCTTCCCGGGGATAATTATTTTCTCTTTCTGTGCCTGGATGGTGTAAGTGAGCAGAGGCTTGGCCTCCGTCGCCTCGTATAGGGGCGGGCTGAACTGGGTAGACGGCTCCGGGTAGAGGATGTAGGTCTTGGTAGGCGTCGCTGATAACGTGATATCCGGCCGCCCCTGTCCCACCGTCTTGTTCCAGGGCATTCCGTCCGAGACATCGATATCTGCTTGCCCGGAGTCGTCTTTCTGGTCATTGCCGACGTCGTGCTGGATGAGCAGTTTCGCAGTCCGATCAGGGTCTCCTGCCTTGCCGGATACGTGAAGGCCTTTGATGCGGACTGCGACGGTTTCGTTGGGCTCGAGCTTTTCTGCCGATTCGAGATGGAAGTAGAGGGCCGGCTGCGTGTACATCCCCATGCGGTAGTCGTTGTGAGTCACGACCTTGAGATCGGCGACGTACCCGATACCGGGCTCGATTTCCGCGGTAACCGAAGCCGGGATCGTCCTGTTGTAAATCTTCTCGGGCCCCTCGGCGGAAGTGCCGTAATCGGGGTTCACAATAACGGGGTCCGCCTCGTTGGGCTGGTAATAGTTGATGTCGGTCGGGGTGACCGGGTCGCTGCTGCTGCTCTCAGCGCTCATGCGTGACTCCTCATGTATATGGGCTCCTGCCCGGTCAGCCAGGAAAGAGCACGGTCGGTCTGTCTCACAGTGGGCTGGGACGTGCCGGTGTCTCGGACGCCACGTGCCCATGGAAAATGCTCGGCCCGCTGTTCCAGATCTGTGTGGTTGAGCGGTACCGCTTACGGATTCCTTGACGGAGACGCCCGTCAGCGCGGGGGTTGTCAGGACAGGGCTCCTTGCGGGTGTCCGGGCTGGCCCCGGTATCGCCCGCCTCAGGGACGCACAGGTGTCGGCTGCCAGCCCCGGCCACTCCGTACACGGTCGCGGCCTGTACCGGGCAGGCGGCCACCGCACCGACCTGCTGTCCCTCCACACACGACCTGACCGTAGTCCGCACCCATGGCATCAGAAGCCATCCGCATTCCGAATGTGATCGGTGGGTTTCTGCTGGTGGGGCATGATCTTCGGCTGGTGGCGGGAGAGTTCGGGCGTTCGTCTGCTCGCGTCATGTTCGTGGAGGTGGCTGATGCCGTCGGTGCTCGGTCTGCTGGAGGCCCGGGAGAAGAAGGTCCGCGCGGAGGTGGCCCGGCTGCGCGAGGAGGCCGGGCGGATCACGGCCGCGCTCAGCGCGGCGGAAGTGCAGCTGGAACGGCTCGGGCAAGCTCGCGAGACCGTCACCGAAGTGCTGGCCGGACCGGACGCCGAGACGACGGGACAGGTTGAAGCCGCCGCGGTGACAGGCTCGGCGGTGCCGCACCGCGTCGAGGGCGTCAGTGCGGAGGTGCTTGCTCCGGAGTACCAGCGGATCCTGTCGGTCCTGGCGGCGCCGGAGGCCGGCGGCGGAATGCGGGCAAAGCCGATCACGCTGGCACTGGGCGAGAAGGCGGTTCCGGCCCGGGGGGAGGGGATGCGTTCGCGGTTGAAGCGGCTGGCCGCGCGGGGCTGGGCCACCGAGGTGGAGCCGGGACTGTTCACCCTCTGCAAGGAGCCGGTTCCGGCGGCCGCGTGAGGAAGGCGTCCCGACGGCGCCCGGCCAGACGGGCGTTCATCAGCATGGTTATGGACCACAGCACCATGGCCTCGTGCATGGCGGGGAGCGTCTCGACGTCGCGCACCAGACGACGCGAGCGGACCAGCCAGCTCAGCGTCCTCTCCACCACCCACCGTCTCAGCACCACGAACCCCGTGGTGTCATCGGAGCGTTTCACGATCTCCAGGGTGAGCTTGAGCTTCTCGGCCGCCCAGTCGACCAGGCGGCCCGCGTAGCCGGAGTCCGCCCAGATGAGGCGGATGGAGAAGTACCGCCGTCGCAGCTGCTCAAGCAGTGGCACGGCGGCGTGACGGTCCTACACGCTCGCTGCGGTCACCAGCACCGCCAGCACTAGGCCGAGACAGTCCACCGCCACGTGCCGCTTCCTCCCACCCACGTTCTTCCCGCCATCCCATCCCGACGTTGACCTGGGGGTATTCGCCGCGGCCCGCACTGACTGCGAGTCCACGACCGCGGCCGTCGGGTCGGCCTTGCGCCCTTCCTTCTCCCGCACGCGGTCACGGAGCCGGTCGTGGAGCTCGACGAGCAGGCCGGTCACCTGCCAGCGCCGGGCGAAGGCGTGCACACGCCGGTACGGCGGGAAATCCTTCGGCAGGTTCGCCCACTTGATCCCGTTGTCGACGACGTACCGCACAGCATCAAGCATCACGCGGTGGCAGTAGCCCTCCGGCCGCCCGCCCCGCCCCTGAAGCCAGGCCGGCACGGGCAGCAGCCAGCGCAGCTCCTGCCACTCGGCCTCCGTCATGTCCGAGACGTAGCTCGGGACGCGGTCCGGGTGATCCGCAGCGTTCCCGGACCGGTGCGCGAGGCAATCGCACAGCGACACGCGGGAGTTGGACGCGACGGACGCGTTCACGCAAGACTGCGGCAACAGGGCCTCCGGAAGCTCGGGCTGACTCGCATCGCCGAGCTACCAGGAGGTCCTGCCTTCATACGCCGATGCCGCCACGATCACCCGAACAGGAACCCTGTTCGATCGCACCCGCTCACACTCGGAATGCGGATGGCTTCCCATGCAGGCATGCCTGGCCAGGGAGATCCTGACTGGCCAGTCGGGCCTACGAAGGGGTCGGCGCCACCGTCCGCGACCCCTCCTACCACCAACGAATCCAGCCTCCCCATTACCTTCTTGGTAGCCCCGCAACGGGGCGCCCGGCCTCCGGAGTTGGCATGACTTTCTCCCCCTGTCGAACGTATGGCCTGGGGGGCCTCTATGTCTTTCGTCAAGCGAGGCGTGGGGTTCTGGGTTCGTAGAAGGTGCCGTCGCGGAGCATCGCGAAGAGCACGCTGATGCGGTGCCGGGCGAGACGGAGGAGGGCCTGGGCGTGGGTCTTTCCGCGGGTCCGGCACTGGAGGCGAGGTGGGCGGCGGTGGGGAAGCTGGCGCCGTCGCCGTCGCCGACGGTGACCGGCAGAACGGGCGGCGGTCCTGACCGCGACCCCTGGCATCGAGACATCCGATCGGTCTATGGCGTCAAGCCGAGACTGGTAGCGGGGTGGGGAAGGCGGTGTTCTCGTCGTAGGTCTGGCGCGTGATGAGGCAGTGGTGGAGCCCCAGAGAATGGCCGAGGAGTCGGTTGAAGAGGTTGCGCAGGGCGGCGGTGTGACGGTCTCCGATGCTTCTGCGGCGGTCGTAGTGGCCGCGGGCTCCGCGGGCTCCGGACAGCGCGGCGAAGGACCAGACGTAGCCGACCGCGGCCAGCCGCTGGTTCTTCACTTTGCGGTGGTGGACGAGCAAGCTTTTGCCGGAGGCTCTGGTGATAGGGGCCGAGCCTGCGTATGCCTTGAGCGCCCGGCCGTCTGCGAATCGGGACCGGTCGTCGCCGACCTCGGCCAGGATGCGGGCTCCGGTGAGTTCACCCAGACCGGGGAAGCTGGTGATGATCTCCGCGTCCTCGTGTTCGGCGAACCTCTCGGCGCATGCTGCGGCGAGGTCGTCGGCTGCCTGGGCTGCGGCATCGAGTTGCAGGACGAGTGCACTGACCTGCTGGCCGAGGGCTTCCTCGACGCGCGGGAGCTGACGCATGTGTGGCTCGCGCAGGAGACCGGCGAGGTGCTCGGCCCGGGTTTCGATGCGGCGCTGGCGGCCGGCTTGCGCAGGAGAGACCGAATCTGTGCCTTGCTCAGCGCGGCAGCCGCGGTAGGAGTGGGAGCTGCGGCGAGGACAGCGCGGGCTTCCGGGTGGGCCAGGCCCACGTTCTTGACCTGGAAGGCGGCCAGGGCGGCCGGGAAGAACTCGCGCAGCAGGGAACGGAGTTGGTTGGACAGCTGCTGGCGACTCCAGACTGCGTCTTGCTGGGCCCGGGCCAGGACGGCGATTGCCTGGATGAGTTCGGAGTCGGCGGGCAGCGGACGGTGATGGTTCGCGTCTGTGCGCAGGACGTTCGCCAGGGCGAGCGCGTCCGCGTGGTCTGACTTGGCCCGCGTGGCCGAACGTCGCTCACGATAACGAGTGACCGCCATGGGGTTGATGGCATAGACGGGGCGGCCGGTGGCTCGCAGGCAGGCCACCAGCAGACCGCGGGAGGTCTCGATTGCGACAGGGATCGGATCCCCGGGTTCGTCCCCGGCCTCGGCGAGAAGTTGCTGAAGGGCCTCCAGCCCGGCGAGGTCGTCGCTGATCCGTTGCTTGGCGACCAGGTCGCCCCGCTCGTTGACCAGGGCGACGTCGTGGTGGGGTCGGCGCGGAGCGCGGTACTGGGATTGCTCCCAGCCCGTTTCTCCACGCCGCCCTCCCGAACCGGACGTGCGAGTTGGCCCCGCATCCGGCTCTCCACAAGCCCCGTTGACCAGGTGCTTTCCTCAGATCGTGCTGGGCCAGGGCGACGGAATGGTCGTCCCCCGAGGCCGGTATCGCGTGGTGACTACCGAGCCCGGGTTGAACAGGACGACGTCGCCGTCGTGCGGCCACCATCCGCCGTCGCAGTAGCGGCGACGGAGCTCCTTCCACCCGGTGCCGAGGTGTTTGCGCCGGAGCCATCCAAAGACCTGACGCCAGACGATCATGCGCAGGTATTGGAAGGACCGGGCGGACACCCCGGGGCGGAAGTAGGCGGTCCAGCCCCGCAGTACCTGGTTGAGCCGGTGCAGCAGGACTGCCAGCGGCAGGCTGACGTTCATCCGGCAGAGCGCCTTCGTCTTGGCCTTGATGGACAGAAGTGCCTTCTTGGCCGGGTAGTTGTAGACGTACTGCCGGTCGGTTCCTCGCTTCTGGTGACGCTGGATGCGCCAGCCGAGGAAGTCGAGGCCCTCGTCGATGTGCGTGATCAGTGTCTTCTCCTCCGAGAGCCGCAGGCCGACGGTGGAGAGGACTTCCGCCACTTCTGGAAGCAGTGCCTCGGTGTGGGCTCGGGTGGGCCCTGACCCCATCACTGGTGCAGCACCGCATCAGAAGTTCCGTCTTCTACACCGGAAACCTCCTCAGCGTTCGTGGCACACAATCGTCCGCTTATGCCGGATCAACCGGTAGTTGGGCAGCCCCTTCTGGCGTCGTGTCCACCGTTGCTTCGCCGTGGACTGCGCCCCGCCGGGAGCCTTGACGAAGTGCTCGTCCAGGACCGAGAGGGCCACATTGCTCAGCAATGGCGAAAGAATCCCGTCCTGTGGGGTGCCGGTGACGGTCTCCTTGGAGGTGCCAGCCTCGGTGAGGATGCCCGCCTTCAAGAACGCCTTCACCAGCGCGAGCACGCGCTTGTCCCCGATCCGAACCCGAACCCGGTCCATCAGGGCCGAGTGTGAGATCTCGTCGAAGCAGGCCGCGATGTCACCCTCCAGCACCCATTCGTAGGTCTTGGATGCCAGAAAGCGTGTCTCGGCTATCGCGTCATGCGCCCGCCGGTTTGGGGCGGAAGCCGTACGAGCACGGCGCAAAGTCCGCCTCGAAAATCGGCTCCAGCACCAGCTTCAGGGCCGCCTGGACCACCCGGTCGGCGACGGTCGGGACGGTGGCGGTATAGGGCCGCGTCGTCCAGGAAGCATTCGGGTTGGTTGACGGTGACGCATCCGTTTCACCCGCTGGCCGGGCGTCGGGTCGAGGTCTTGTACTCGATGAAGCGGGGCAGCACCAGGATGTTCGTGGTCGATACCGGAGCCGGGGCGAGGATGACGGTGCCGGTCGCGTGGACCGACCGCGGGCCGGCCGCCGAGGACGTACGGGTCTCCTAGGAATCGTTGATCGAACTGCGCGCTCTGCTCGATGCGTTGGCCAAACGTTGTGGTGACCAGCGGCGAAGCGGAGAGTCGTCATGAGCTGCGGACACCGTACGAGCGACGGCCGGCGGTCGGGGGCGAGGCCGGATGAGTATCGAGGGCTGGCTGCGCGAGGACGCCGTGACGGCGGTGGCGAACATGGTCGAGACGTCACTGCGGGCGGGAGGTGGCGGTCGTGAACGGCGAGGGGAAGATAACCGCTTCGCACCGCTCCCGCATGGCGATCATCTATCTGCGGCAGTCGACAATGCTGCAGGTCCGCGACCACACGGAGTCGACCACGCGGCAGTACGCGCTCGTGGACCTGGCGCTCGCGCTGGGCTGGACGGCGGAGGACATCCTGGTCATCGACAAGGACCTGGGCGTCTCGGGCCGGTTCGGGGTCGAACGCGGGGGCTTCCACGAAGTGGTGGCGAAGGTGTGCCTGGCCGAGGCCGGTGCCGTGTTCGGTCTGGAGGTCTCCCGCCTGGCCCGCTCCAACGCCGACATAGCCCGGCTGCTGGAACTCGCGCGGCTGACCGACACCCTCGTCGTCGACACCGACGCCGTCTACAACCTGGCGGACTTCAACGACAGGCTGCTGCTCGGCTTGAAGGGCAGCATGTCCGAAGCCGAGCTCCACCTGCTCAACGGCCGTCTCCAGGGCGCCAAACAGACCGCCGCCGCACGCGGTGAGCTGCGGGTTCCGCTGCCGGTCGGGCTGGCCTACAACGAGGACGGCAAGGTCGTGCTCGACGCGGACGAGGAAGTCCGCGCCGCGGTCGCCGACGTGTTCACGGAGTTCGCCCGCACCGGCTCCGCCTACGGTGTGGTCGCCGCCCTGACCGGCCGCCTGTTCCCGCTGCGTGCCTACGGCGGCTTCTGGGACGGCCAGCTGCGCTGGGGCAAACTCACCCACGGCCGGGTCATGGGCGTGCTGACCAACCCGGCCTACGCCGGCGCCTACGTCTACGGCCGTCACCGCACCCAGCGCACCGTCCGGCCGGACGGCACCGTCCACACGACCAATCCCCGGGTTCCGCGAGCCGACTGGCGCATCGTCATCACCGGTCACCACGACGGGTACATCACCTGGCAGCAGTTCCTGGACAACGAGGCGAAACTCGCCGCCAACTGCACCCACCAAGGTGCCCGCCCGCCCCGCGAGGGCGAGCCGTTGTGCCAGGGCATCATCGGCTGCGGGGGCTGCGGCTGCCGCATCGGCACCCGCTACCAGGGCACCAACCGGCTGGCCCAGTACGACTGCATGGGACACCGGGACGCCGCCCGCACCACGTCCTGCCGCTCGATCACCGCGGCCGTTGTCGATGACGCGGTCGCCGGCCTGGTGCTGGCGAAACTCACGCCCGAGGCGGTCACCCTCGCCCTGGACGCCGCCGAGCAGGTCGTCCAGCGCCACACCCGTGCCCATCACGCGGCCGAACTCGCCGTCGAGCGCGCCCGCTACGAAGCCGACCGCGCCGAGCGGGCCTTCCACCAGGTCGAACCGGAAAACCGGCTGGTCGCACGGACCCTGGAGAGCCGCTGGGAGACAAAACTGGCCGCCCTCAACGACGCCGAGGCCACCCTGGTCGCCACCCGCGAGGCCCGCCCACCACTGCCCGGCCGCGCCGAGCTGGAGAAACTCGCCGCCGACCTGCCCCGGCTCTGGAACGACCCGGCCACCAGCGCCAAAGACCGCAAACGCCTGCTGCGGACCCTGATCAGCGACATCACACTGCTGCCCGACAGCGAAGACGGCGAGGTCCGCATCGGAGTGCGCTGGCACACCGGCGCCACCGACCTGATCACCACCTCCCGCAGCGGACCGCCCCGCACCCCGGCCGCCGCCGTCGAGCTGATCACCCGGCTCGGCCCCACCCTGAGCGACGAGGAACTCGTCACCGAACTCGCCGCGGCCCGCCTGCTCACCGGCAAACGACGGCCCTTCGACGTCAAGGCGGTGCGCTGGGCCCGGCACGTCTACCAGGTCCCGGCACCCAGCCCGTTCCGTGACGGGGAGCTGTCCATCAAGCAGGTCGCCGCGATCCTGCAGGTGACCGAGGGCGCGCTCTACTACTGGGTCTGCCACGGTCTGCTGTCCGCCCGCAAAGACGACAGCGGGCGCTGGTGCATCCCCTGGAGCGACACCATTGAGGCTGGCTGCCGCCGCCAGATCGCCACCTCCGGCCACCTCACCCCGCCGCACCCCCGGCCGGTGCGGGGCACCGCGCTGCCCGGCGAGGTCACCGTCGCCCAGGCCGCCGACCGGCTCGGCGTCGACGAGAACATCATCTACTACCGGATCCGCATAGGTGACCTGCCCGCCCACCGCACCGAGCAAGGTCGCCTGAGCATCCCCCTCACCGACGCCCTCCAGGCCCGCGTCCGTGACCGCCTCGACCACAGCGGCGAGCCCGCCGTCACTGGCGAGGGCAGCAGGCCGTTGCCCGCCAACGTCCTGGCTGGCCAGGAGATTTCCGTCCAGCAGGCCGCAGCCCGGCTCGGGGTCCTGGCCGCCGTTGTCTACTACCAGATCCGGGCCGGCCACCTCCAGGCCCGGCACACCGACACCGGACGGATCGCCATCGCCTGGAACGACGAGATCGACACCCGCATCCGTGCGCAGCTCGCCACACCCAAACACCCCGGCCCCACCGGCATCGGCAGCCGTCTCCTGCCCACAGGCACCACCGCCCGCGGCGAAATCAGCGTCCAGGCCCCCGCCGCGAAGCTCGGCATCCGCGCCGGCGCCCTCTACTACTGAGCCCTTTCAGGGTTGCCGCTCCAGGGTGAGGACTGCTCTGGCGATTGCCGACATTCGATTTGGGCTGCACCGAGCTTTGCGGAAGATGC
>NZ_JBSFWT010000123.1:0-15243 GCF_053594975.1 Streptomyces sp. NPDC002537 | reverse complement strand
GCCGCCTCCTACGCCGACCGCGTCGTCTTCCTCGCCGACGGCCGCATCGTCGACGAGCTGTACGGGCCCACCGCCGACACCGTCCTCGACCGCATACGCCTCTTTACCAGTGGAAACCCCCGGACTCTTGGCTTCGGAGCCAAGGGCCGTACGAGCTGACGCCCGCCCCTGCCCCAGCCCTCCCCAGCTTCCCCCGGCCCGCCCCACGGTGGCGAGGGGCTTCCCCACAGGACTGACTGATGTTCCGTACCGCCTTGCGCAACGTGCTCGCGCACAAGGCCAGGCTGCTGATGACCGTGCTCGCCGTCATGCTCGGCGTCGCCTTCGTCTCCGGCACCCTCGTCTTCTCCAATACCGTCGACCGAGCGTTCCGCGCCCAGTCGTCCAAGAGCTACGACAAGATCGCGGTCGTCGTCACGTCTGCGGCCGACCGCGACGATCACGCGAAGGGAGGCGGTGGCCTCAGCCAACGGACACTCGACAGGATTCGGAGCCTGGACGGGGTCGACACGGCCACCGGGCGCGTCAGCGGGTTCGCCGGAGTCGCCGACCGTCAGGGCAAGATGATCGGCCAACACTCCAACCAGGGCGGGAACTTCACGCCGAGTCCGGATGGCAAGGACCCTTCCTACACGTTCACCGACGGATCCGGTCCCGTGCGAGATGACCAGGTCGCACTCGACAAGGGCACAGCGGCCACGGGCAAGTACAAGGTCGGTGACCGGGTACGGATCGCCGCCGACGGGCCGGTGAGGACGTACACCCTGTCAGGGGTCTTCACCACCCAGGACGATGACGGTGTGAACGCGGGTGGCAGCCTGGCCCTTTTCACCACCCCTGCCGCCCAGCGGATCTATCTCGCGCCGAACTCGTTCCATCAGATCACCGTCACCGCCAAGCCCGGCGTGGCCGCGACAAAGATCCTCGCCGAGGTCGAGCCGCTGACAGCCGGCGCCAAGGCCGAAACCGGCAAGGAACTCGCCGAGCAGCGGGCCCGGAAGACGTCCCAGGACCTGACCGGCATGACCCTGATGTTGTTCGGGTTCGCCGGTATCGCGCTCTTCGTCGGCGTCTTCCTCATCTCCAACACCTTCACCATGCTGATCGCCCAGCGCACCAAGGAGCTCGCCCTGCTGCGCGCCGTCGGAGCCTCGCGCAAGCAGGTCCGTCGCTCCGTGCTCGCCGAGGCGCTGGTGGTCGGCTCGGCCGCCTCCGCGGCCGGCCTTGTTGTCGGTATTGGCCTGGCCACAGGGTTGCGCGCCCTGATGAACTCGACGGGAGCGGGCCTCCCGTCCGGCCCGCTGGTCATCACCACGGGTACGGTCTTCCTCGCGTTCGTCGCCGGCACCGGTGTCACAGCACTCGCCGCCTGGCTTCCTGCCCGCCGGGCCGCGAAAGTCCCCCCGGTTGCCGCGATGCAGAGCGTGCACGCGGCCCTGCCCGTCAAGTCCCTGGTGGTGCGCAACTGCACCGGGGCCCTGGCTATGCTCGTCGGCACACTGTCGATTCTCGATGGCGCCGCATCGGGATCCCGGGGCCTGACGAGCATCGTGGGCGGCGCTCTGCTGATGCTGATCGGCGTCATCGTGCTCATCCCCCTGCTGTCCCGGCCGGTGATCGCGCTGACGCGCCCCGCGCTGGCCCAGGCGTTCGGTGTCTCCGGCAAACTGGCCGCCCGGAACGCGGCCCGCAACCCGCGACGTACCGGCGCCACGGCCTCCGCTCTCGCCATCGGCATGACCTTGGTCATGGGCGTGACGGTGCTCGGCGCCTCGGTCGGTCAGGTTCTCGACGAGATGACCACCGCGAACATCAAAGCCGACTACATGGTCATGGAGAGGGCCTCGGAGACGGGACTCGGAGAGGAAGCGGTGACGGCGCTGCGCAAGGTGCCGGGCACGGTCGCGGTCTCCCCGGTGCGCGCGTCGTCGTTGACGACCGATGACGGCGAGTTGCCGGTCTCCGCTGTCACCCCGGGCGACATCGAGAAGCTCATCGACATCAAGATGGTCGCCGGTTCGCTGGACGGCCTCGGCGCGGGCCGGATCGCCGTCTCCGAGAAGACCGCGGAGAGCCGCCACTGGA
Organism: Streptomyces sp. NPDC002537; assembly: GCF_053594975.1. Lineage (NCBI taxonomy): Bacteria > Bacillati > Actinomycetota > Actinomycetes > Kitasatosporales > Streptomycetaceae > Streptomyces > Streptomyces sp. NPDC002537. Next base: position 13,158 of record NZ_JBSFWT010000123.1, on the reverse strand, counting down.
AGCCCGGTTCCGAGATCGCTGCCGGATACGCCGACGGCACGAAGACGAACCTCACCGTCGGCGTGGTGTTCAAGGACAACGTCCGCCTCTCGCCGGTCATCGCTTCGGCCGCGCTGTTCGACACCCACGAACGGAAGCCCGATATCCGGGAGATCTTCGTCAAGCTGGACGGCGGTGTGAGCGTGGCCGGGGAGAAGGCACTGATCGACGCGCTCGGGCGCAACCCGGCGGTCCAGATCATGGACAAACGGGAGATGAAGGACTACTTCGGCGGTCTGCTCGGGCAGATGCTCGGCATCATGTACGGCCTGCTCGGGATGGTCCTGGTGATCGCGGTTCTCGGCGTCGTCAACACTCTCGCGATGTCCGTGTTCGAACGCCGCCAAGAGATCGGCATGCTGCGGGCCATCGGCCTGGACCGCCGCTGTGTCAAGCGCATGATGAGCCTCGAAGCGGTCGTCATCTCGGTCTTCGGCGCCGCGACCGGCATGGCCCTCGGGGCCTTCCTCGCCTGGGCCGTCGGCCAGACCTTCAAGCACTCTCTTCCGGGCTACTCGACGGTTTTCCCCTGGGGCGAGGCCGCCCTCTTCCTGGCCCTGGCGGGGGCGGTGGGTGTGCTGGCCGCGCTCTGGCCGGCCCGTACCGCCGCCAGGCTGAACATGCTGGAGGCGATCAAGACCGAGTAGCCGTCGTAACACCGTGATGGGCCCGGGACGTATGGATGGGGACGTCCCGGGCCCATCGTTCATCGGCCACCGGGGCTGGCGCACGTCGGGGCCGACTCGTGAGTACAGCTGAACACGCCGTTCGGGGTCAGACGGCAGGCGGTGGCAGCGTCGGCTCCCCGGCCAAGCCGGTCCGGTGCAGTACGGCCGAGATGTGGCGTGTGAGCAGTCCGCGAGCCTCGGCGGCGTCTCCGCGGCACAGGGCGTCCGTGATCGCGGCGTGTTCGCTGATGTCGTCGGCGGCGTGGGCGGGGTCGGCCGTCGCGGCCGCGGAGACGCGGAGCTGCCGGTCCCAGAGCGTGTCGTACATGTCGGCCAGCACCGCGTTGCCACCGGCCCGCACCAGGCGGGTGTGGAAACTCCGGGCGATCTCCAGAGCCCTCCGCGCGGGGGAGGAGCCGTCGTCCTTCCCGTCTTCCTCCTGCTTCAGGGCCCGGCCGGCCGCACACAGCGCTTCGGAGCCCCGGGCCGCCAGCGCGTCCAGGGCGAAGAGCTCCAGCAGGAGCCGTGCCTGGAGCACGGCGTACGCCTCACCGGGGGCGACGGGTACGACGAGCGCGCCGCGTTTGGGGTAGAGCCTGAGGAACCCCTCGGCCTGGAGCCGCAGGAACGCCTCCCGCACTGGAGTGCTGGACATGCCCAGCTCGCGGGCGACACCACCCTCCGAGAGAAGCTCGCCGCCCGTGTAGCCGCCGTCCAGCAATCGCTCTCTGACGTGGGCATACGCGCGCTCGGCGGTCGGCTTTGGCTGTGTCATGCCCTCATTGTGCCCGACCCCGGCCACCATCGATCCCATCTTCCATCTATGCTTAGATGCATCATGGTGTCCATCCCGACCGTCCCTGGTATCCCCTGGGGCCGCACCGCACGCGGCGGCCTCGTCCTCGTGGCTGGGCTGACGAGCGCCGTGTCCCTCGCGCACCCCGTCGGCGCGATCCTCGTCGTGCTCGGCGCGCTGTGCACGATCAACGCCGACATCGGCGGCATATCGGCCCAGCAGCTCGCACGCCTCACCGGCGTGATCGCCGGGGGATCCGCAGGCGTGCTCCTGGGCTGCCTCGCGGCACGATCGGCCGCGGAGCAGACAGCGGCGATGGCCCTCGCGGGACTCGTTGCCGGGCTGCTCGGCGGATGGGGACCGGGCGGCTCCCTGGCCGGACTCAAGCTGATGATCCTCACCACCACCGGCATGGGCCTGGCGGGTTCCCTCCCCCTGACCCATGCGATACCGCTCTACCTGCTCGGCTGCACCCCCATGGCACTGTGGCTCGCCACAGCGACGCTGTGGCGACGCGAGGCCCTGTCGCGCAAGCTCCTCGTCTCCCTGCGCACCGGGCTGCGCACCCTGGCCGACGTACGCCGGTGGACCGACGGTCTGCGCCTGGCGCTGTGCGTCGCCCTCGCCGCGGCGGTGGCCGCCCTGCTCCACCCGGGCCACGCCGCCTGGCTTCCGCTCACCACCGCCCTGGTCTTCCGGCTCGAAGACGACTCGGTCGTCGCCCGCGTGCTGCACCGCGCGGCGGGCACGGCGGTCGGTGTCCTGGTCGTGGCCGGACTCGTCCACTACCGGGAGGACTGGACGATGACGGCGCTCGCCCTGGTGGTCGGCGCGGTGCTCCCGGGAGCGACGGACAAGGCGTACGCCCTGCACACGGCACTTGTCAGCGTGATCATGCTGATCCTCGCCCACCCGGACACGCCGACGGGGGAACCGGACATCACGGCACGTCTGACCGACACGGCCGTCGGATGCGCCATAGCCCTGCTCTTCGGCTGCATCCTGTGGCCCTCGAAACGCTGTCCCGGAAAACGCCGCAGTTCCGATACACCCGCCCAAAAGCTGGCCGAAGCGGAGGCGACGCCGCGGGACCCCCCGGCAGAGACACGGCCGCTCCCCGCGAACGACACCGCCGCTTTACACGGAACCACCACACCCGATACCTCTCCACCACACCCCACCACCAGCCCACCCCGCTGGGAAAAGGAGGCACGATGCGCACCGCGCTCTTCGTGACCTGTATCAACGACGCGCTGTACCCCGACACTGGACGGGCCACGATCTCGCTGCTCCGGCGCCTGGGAGTGGAACCGGAATTCCCGTCCAGGCAGAGCTGCTGCGGCCAGATGCACTACAACACGGGCTACCGCAAGGAAACCGCGAAACTCGCCCGGCACTTCGTCGAGGTCTTCGGCGAGTACGACGAGATCATCGTCCCCTCCGCCTCATGCGGAGGGCTCCCCTCCGAGGCCTACGCCATTGCCGCCGAAGCGGCCGGAGACGCCGCGCTGCTCCGGGACGTACGCGAGATCGCGCCCAAAGTGATCGAGCTGACGACCTATCTGACGGACAAACTCGGTGTCGTCGACGTGGGCGCCTACTTCCCGCACCGCGTCACCTACCACCCGACGTGCCACAGCCTCCGCGCGATGGGTCTGGGCGAACGCCCCTACCAACTGCTGCGCGCCGTCAAGGGCATCGACTTCGTCGAACTGCCCGCCCAGGAGGAGTGCTGCGGCTTCGGAGGCACCTTCTCCGTGAAGAACGGCGCGGTCTCCGGGGCGATGAACGGCGACAAGGCCCGGAATGTGCTGGAGACCGGCGCCCACGTCCTGGCCGCCGTCGACAACTCCTGCCTGATGAACATCGGCGGGCGGCTCACCAAGGACGGCCACCCGGTACGGACCGTGCACCTGGTGGAGATCCTGGCCAGGACCGAGGCCGACGGTCCCCTCGACGGAGTGCCCATGGCCCAGGCGGGAGCACGGCGATGAGCAAGACCTTCGTCGGATGGCCCAAGTTCCCCCAGGCCGCGGTGGCTGCCACTGCAGACGAACAGCTGCGCGCCAACGTACGTCGCGCGACGCACACCATCCGCGGCAAGCGCGCCGTCCTGGTGGACGAACGCCCCGACTGGCAGGACCTCCGCGACACCGCCGCCGCCCTCAAGGACGACGTACTCGCCCACCTCGACACCTACTTGGAACAGGTGGAGGAACGGGTCACCGCGGCCGGCGGCACCGTCCACTGGGCGGCCGACGCCGAAGAGGCCAACCGCATCGTCACCGACCTGGTGAAAGCCACCGGCGAGACGGAGATCGTCAAGGTCAAGTCGATGCTGACCGAGGAGATCGGCCTCGACGGCGCCCTGGAAGCGGCGGGGATCAGCGCCCGCGAGACCGACCTGGCCGCCACCATCGTGCAACTCGGCGACGACCTGCCCTCGCACGTCGTCGTGCCCGCGCTCCACCGCAACCGCAGCGAGATCCGCGACATCTTCGTCCGCGAGATGGGCAAGTACGGCCGCCCGGCCCCCGAGAACCTCACCGACGACCCGGAAGAACTCGCCGAAGCAGCACGCCTGCACATGCGCGAGAAGTTCCTCAAAGCCAAGGTCGCCGTCTCCGGCGCCAACTTCATGGTCGCCGAGACCGGCACCCTGTGCGTCGTCGAGTCCGAGGGCAACGGCCGGATGTGCCTGACCCTCGCCGACACCTTCATCTCCGTCGTCGGCATCGAAAAAGTCGTCCCCACCTGGCGCGACCTGGAGGTCTACCTCCAGATGCTCGCCCGCAGCGCCACTGGCGAACGCATGGCCCCCTACACCAGCACCTGGACCGGCGTCACCGATGGCGACGGCCCCCGCGTCTTCCACCTCGTCCTCGTCGACAACGGCCGCACCCGCGCTCTCGCCGACCCCGTCGGACGGCAGGCCCTGCGTTGCATCCGCTGCGGCGCGTGCATGAACATCTGCCCCGTCTACGAACGCACCGGAGGCCACGCGTACGGCTCGGTCTACCCCGGCCCCATCGGCGCCATCCTCAACCCCCTCCTCAAGGGCCCCGACGACCCCCAGACGGCCTCCCTGCCCTACGCCTCCTCACTTTGCGGAGCCTGCAACGAGGTCTGTCCGGTGAAAATCCGCTTCACCGACGTCCTCCTCAAACTCCGTGCCGACATCGCCGAAGGCGACGCCAAGGTCAAACACCCGGCGGAGCGAGTGGCGCTCAAGGCTGTCGAAGGCGTCATGGACCACAGCCCTCTGTGGAACGCGGCCATCAAGGCCGCCGGCAAGGTCGGCGTCGCTGTCCCGAAAAACATGAAACTCCCCGGCCCCCTCCACGGCTGGACCGACAGCCGCGCCCTCCCCGACATCCCCAAGGAATCCTTCCGCACCTGGTGGAAGCGCACCGACGGAGGCACCAAGTGAGCTCACGCGACACCATCCTGACCCGCATCCGCGAAGCCACGGCCGACCTGTCGGCCGAGTCGGCCGACATCCCACGTGCCTACCTCCGCCACGCCCCCACCGTCTCCGCGGGCGACCGTGAGGCGACGGTGACCCTGATGGTCGAACGGCTGGAGGAATACGGCGCCGAAGTACGCCGCGTCGCCGCGGCCGACATCCCCGCGACGGTGGCGGCCGTGCTCAACGGCCAAGGCGCACGCTCCGCCGTCATCCCGCCCGGCCTGCCGGAAGAATGGCTCGCCCAGTGGCACGGCCTGGTCCGCAAGGACACCCCGCCCCTCCCGCACTGTGAACTCGACACCACCGACGCCGTCGTCACCACCTGCGCGGCGGCCATCGCCGAATCCGGCACCATCGTGCTCGACGCCGGCCCGGGTCAAGGCCGCCGGGCTCCCACCCTGCTGCCGGACTCCCACATCTGCGTGGTCTGCGAGGACCAGATCGCCTCGTCCATGCCGGAAGCCATCACCCGACTGAGCCCTAGCCGCCCTCTGACGTGGATCAGCGGCCCGTCGGCGACAGCGGACATCGAAATGATCCGCGTCCAGGGGGTTCATGGACCACGGCGTCTGACGGTTGTGATCACCTGTGACTGAGGATCACGGCCAGTGCTGACAGACCCTAATCCTGGCGTCAAGCGGCGTGATCGGCGGGCGGTGTGGGTTCGTAGGGGAGTATCACGAAAGCCGGTGTTCACCACTTGGTTGGAGTAGAGGTTTTTCGTCGATCTGATCGACCTATACCTGTCCGGCCGAGAACCGTCCATCGAATGCGATGTCGAACGCGATCATCGCCTCTTCCCAGCGGCTGGTCCACCGCTTGCGGCCCTATTGGCGGTGGGAAGCCCAAGGAGGGCACCACCTCGCTCCAGGATCGCTCCCATGCGCGGACCGCGGCGGGGTACTTGGTCTCCCGCTTCTTGCTGAACTCGGCGAGCGGGGTGAGGGCTTCGTCCTCGCTGGCGGTAGCGTAGACGGGCATTGGTGACATGGCGGCGCTTGAGGCGGGTGACCCCGCAGGTGTCGCGCTCGCACATGATTCACTCGACCTTCTTGCGGTTGATCCGCCGACCGGAGCGCCGCGGCTTCGCGGTCATCTGCGGAGTCCCGTAAGCACCCTCGCGACGCGGTATGGATTTCGCGGGTCTCATCGGCGGACCTGTCCTCTGCGGGCCTGGCGCGCGCTGGCGGCCGGACAGGCGTCCAGTCAGCTGTAATAGATGGAGCGGGACACGCGCAAGGTCTGGCACAGCAGGGTGATGCTGTAGCCGCCGGGGTCGGTGTCGGTGGTCTTCTCCGCGTTGATGAAGTGGCACAACTGGCCTGCTTCACGATCTCCTTGGCGAAAAAGACCGCGGCTTTTACCAGTATTTCGTTCGCCTTCTTCGCTTCCGCCAGCTCGCCTCGGTCGGTCTTCGCCTGGTTCACCCAGGTGCGCAGACCCTCGGTGCTGACGCCGAGCTCGCGGGCCACCTCGGTCACCGGTCGCCCGGAGGACCGGACCAGCTCGACGGCCCGTTCTTCTGCGGATGAGCAGTGCCGTCAGACCCTGCTTGAGGCCAGCTGTCGCCATCGGTGCCGGGCTCCCGCTGACGGGCCTGGACCGGCTATGAGACATGCTCAACCAGTTCGTTGGGGACACCGAGCATGAAAGGTGCGGAACCAAGCGAGGCTCCTCGGACGAAGCGCGGTGCGTGAAGAACACCAGCGCCCCGACCAGGAGCCTCGTCTCATCACCCCACCCCCCTGGCCATCCCTTTCACCTCCCGAGACAGGTTAAAAGGGGTTCGCTGGTACCGTTGGGATTGAGTGAGTGTCTGCATTGGTTAGCAGGTTGGAGAGCTGTATTCTCTTATTCGTGATGCGTTTGCTGATGGAAGCAGTCGTTATGGTCGTTCTCTGACCAAGCCGCCAGTCCTTTAGCGGTAATATGGCCGGCCATCTCGACTGAAACGAATTCGACGTACCCCTTGTATAGTTCCTTGATCTGCCCCGTGGTGAAGTCCGGCTTAGCCGCCTTCACCACGAGTTGAGTAATGAGATAGGCGAGCGGATTCAAAAGGGAAAGATAGTAGTCATCACTATCGCCCTTGATCTTTTCTAGCTCATCCTTGAGATCCTCTTCCAGGAACTCGACTTCCTCCAGCCTCTTGACGATCCGGGGGAGGTCATTCTTGATATGCTTAAGGGTGATCTCGATGTTCTTCTTCCTGGACTCCTCGTATCCGATTGCCTTGGCGTAGAAGTATTCCTTGATTGCGTCCGAGATATCGCTTTCCGGGCGCAGTCTCAGTTGCTCCGCCGCCATATTAGCAATGGCAAGCTCGCTGTCCTGGCAGCTCTCTTCAAGTTCCCTTTGCAGGCGGTTTTTAATATTCCGGGACGCTTCCAGATCCTTTTTGAGATTCCGCAGGTACCGGTCCCATTCGAGTACCATCTTACGGAAATCGTCTGGCCCGTTAAAGAAGCGCGCCATCATTTCGTCAGACGGTGCGAAGTCGAGATTTTCGATGCCGTCCTTGACGCTGTCTACGGCAGGCTTCAGCAGGCCACTCGCAATGGCTGCCTGCACTTCCTTCTCAACCTTTTTCATGATCTTCTCGATCAGGCCAGGCTGTTCAATAAACTCTATGGATGCCTTGAGGTTGGGGCCGATTTTAAGGTCGGGGTTCTGCTCCAGGTGCACCGCGACGATTGCTTTGTTCAGGCTTGCCGTATGTACCGCCTGGATCTCCAGGAGAAGTGCGACCTTCGATGCGTAATCGTCCGCCACGAAAAGGATCTTTTTGCGCAGGTCTTCGCAAAGGCCTTCGTAGGTCGGGATGGTATCCCAGATGAGACCTTCAATGGCCAGCCAGATGGAAGGCAGCGAAAGCAGGATGGCAGGAGGGAATGCCAGGGAAAGTATACTTCCGGTAAGGGCTAGAGTATCTGCTGCGATGGCCTTACGGTCACCCTTGTTTATGTTGTCTGCCAGTGAAAGCCCATCGGATAGGATGCCGAGTACTAGCGCGGCCTTGCCGACGGCCTTGCCTACCGCCTTTGACACCTTTGCGGCCTTCAGCAAATCGTCCATCGTTCCGAGGGAGGACGATGCGAAGCCTGCGAATGCTGATCCCTTGCCCAGCTCGCTTACCTCACTGTCGGGCTTGAATGCTGCGTACATTCCCCATGCGGCGAAACCATTATTGAAAAGATGTGAAGCCACCTTTCCTTTTGTGAACACAGGCTGAGCTTCTTCATATCCAGCTCGCAGATTCACAACAAATTGGTTTGCCAGTTCTGCATTGCGGTCAGCGAAGCGCGATTTCACCGCCTCTTCGGCGAAATTCAGGGCTTCCTGGAATTTATCTGTCGCGATCTCTCCCACGGAGACAGACTTACCAGCCCATCCCTGTGACGTGAAGCCATCAAGTTTCTCCAGGAAATAGTTGGCCTCGGGAGCATCGTCGGAACGATCAGGGTGTTCTGTGGGGAAGCTTACAGAAACAGAGTCGATCACCTCAACCTCGGTCTGATCATTGTCGCCAGCATCGTCGCTGATTGGCGAATTTACGCCAGCCCTGCTGACGCGGAAGTAATCAGACTTTGGGTACTCGCTCTCTGGGCAGCCTTTCTCAATTGGGTGAATATCAATCGAGACCACACAATTGTCACTTGCAAGAAAATCCTCGATATTCTTGCTATTGCTCCCAAAGATGGCTTCAACGGCGTATTCGTCACCGTCGGCCGGGATTACCACCTCGCCAGAAATCCCCCGAGCGCTTCCCCCCACCAAGAAATGCTCACTATGCGACGAAGTCGGCTTTACATACACGTTCGCTACAAGCGCGGTGAACGTGTCGTTCTGCTCCGACCGGAAGACGATACGCCCGTCCTTGAGGTTGGTGACACCGGAGCGGGGCTCCTCAATGCGAGACTGGTTACCCTTGAAGAACAGATCCTGCCTGCTCCAACGAGTTTCGTCGCGATCCGTGTATTTGCGTGCGCCATTCTCCCAGCTCACGCGATACTCGCCCCTATCCAGGCCGCGAATGAGGCGAATCTTAGGAGATTTGGTTACGCCCTCCCCAAGGACACGGGCAGACTCGCCGAGAACGGAATTTTTGTAGTACCCTTGAGATTCTCCGCGGATTGGCTGGAAAAGGAAGAGGGCGCCGCGGTGACCATTTAGGAGATCTTCCATGGAGATTCCGGGCAGCTTGTGATGCTTGAACTTCACGGTGTACTTGCTGCCGTCGGCTGGAATCTTGCAGCACCACGGACCGGGAAAAGCATAAGGAACCATGCCGCTGTCAACGCGGAGATACAGCTCGAGTTCACTGAAATCGTCGTTCTCGGGACAGGAGACGACCAGACACCCATCCTCAAGTTTTTCCTCGATGGAAACTTGCGTGGGTCGGTATAGTACGCCGCTTCTGCCAGGTTCACCTAGCCAAGTCGTGAAACGGTCGTACTGCTCGCCGATATCGGTCGGAACGCGCTCGCCCTCCTTGAATTCTACCCATTTCCCAGTGGAATCCTTGACCGGCTCCTTGCGCAGAATCTCAGGAATTTCTTCCCTGGAGCCTTCGTATTCGACCTCAGAGGTATCGTCGGACTGCGGCTCCAGCTCAATCTCTCCAGAGGAGATCTGTTTGCGAGCTTCATCTTCGGGTTCAGGTTCTAGGTCAGGGGTGCCGGTATTTACTTGAGAGACAGTGAAATGCTGGGCGTCATAGCGTTCGTCAGAGATATCCCCCTGGAGTGGGGTGATTTTAACGACAGTCCGCCAGCCTTTCTCCTCAAGGAGTTGCTGCAAAGTGTGTTCGGAGGCGCCGTCGGCGACTTTCACCGCATAGGTGTGATTACTGTTGGGTATCGAGAGTTTGCCATCCAGCTTCTCCGTCTCCCCGTCGCTGAACAATTCAATCGTATAGTTCTTGTAAGTTGACCCGGGAATGGAGTAAGTGTTGCGGATGTAAAGCAAGCCATCCTCAACCCAAGCGCTAAAGAGCGCGGGTTGGATAAAAGTCTTCCCTGACTCCAGCGAATCTCCCCATGTGACCATCTCCTCAGGAAGGCCAGCGGCGCTTAGGTAACAGTGGACCTTAACCTTATCCTTGAAACGGTTCTTAAATTCCAGCACTTTTCCTCCGAGGGGGGGACTGAACAGTATTCTGGATGCAGATCGCCCCAGCGGCGCGCTGAGGCTCTTTTCCTGTACAGGGCGGGCATAGATATGATTTGTGACGACTGCCCGGTGGGTGATATCGCGCTCGGGTGATTGAGATCTTCTGCGCCTTCAAAACCGAGTGGTGGTCACGTGGGCAACGTTAGAATCCTATTTATCCATGGTCTGTCACCTATAGGGTGACAACCGGCTTCTGAAGGTGGGTAAAATTCATGGTCTTGCACAGTAGGCGCGCACCCGGGACCCGGGCAGGCGATGGCTGAGCGGGCGCTAAAGCTTGTCTCGTGACGCTGTGATCAGCAGTTGAGGGCGAGGTTGTGTATGTGGGCGACGCCGCTGGTGGCCCAGAAGACGCCGTCGTCTTTCAGGCGGCAGTCGCGCAGGATCTTCCAGTTCTTCATGCGGGCGAAGGCGTGCTCGACGCGGGCGCGGACCCGTCGGTGGGAGGTGTTGTGCTGTTCCTTCCAGCCGGGCAGCCGGGCAGCCGGTCCTGCCCGGCCTGGCGGTGGTGGGGCATGAGGGTGCCGGTGCCCTGGTAGCCGCCGTCGGCGAGGACGGTCGCGGTGCCGCGGGCATCCTTGATGCCGGACTCGGCGAAGGCGGTGCAGTCGTTGCGGTTGCCGGGCAGCGGCCGGCCGACAGCCAGTACCACCCGGGTGTCCGCCTTGATGAGGACCTGGAGGTTCGCCGAGCAGCGGTAGTTCTTCGACGAGGCCGACACCGTCCGGTCTCTCGTGGGCACCAGCGTGCCGTCCACGATGAGGATGTGGTGCCGTCCGGGCTTGCGTTTGCCCGGGGCCAGGGCCAGCAGGGGCCCGTGCCGGCTGATGATCCTGCCGACGGCCGCGGGGGAGATCCCGAAGAGCGGGGCGAGCTGGCGCATGGTGAGGTTCGTACGGCAGTACATCGCCACGAGCAGGACCCGGTCCTCCAGGGGCAGTGCCCATGGGCGGCCCGGCCGGTCCGGGTCCAGGGCCCGGTCCCCGTTGCGGTGGACAGCCCGCACCAGGCGCTGGAACTGGCGCGGGCGCAGCCCGGTTAACACCTCTATGAGCTCGCGGCGTTGAGTGGTGACGACCTGCACGACCAGCTCAACGCCGCACCCGACCGCGAGTTACGAGACAGGCTTTAGCTTGTTTCTTAACATCGGGCGGTCACTCTCTGTATTCAGGGTCGCGATCGCTGCGGTCTGTTTCGGTCTCGTTCGATCAGAGTCTCGGGTCGCTTGACGGTTTTGCCCACGTCGTAGCGGGTGGCGGGGTGCCGGTTCTTGGAGCCGGGTGGCCGTCCTGGTCCCGGCCGGGTGGGTTTGGGCGCACGGGCCGGACTGCCGAGGCGGGGGCGGATGTTCCTGAACCCGCGCCGGACGCGGGTCGGGGTGAGCGCGGTGCCGGGGCGGGTGGTCTTCTCCCAGGGCTTGCGCTGGTCGGTGGTGAGGGGGACGGCGAGGCGAAGCTGGGTGTGCGCGACGATGACGAGCCATGTCCAGCGGTCCGCCGCCTGCGGGTCGCGCAGCCTGGGCCGGGCCCAGCCCAGGGACTGCTTGAACAGGCGAAACGTGTGCTCCAGGTCGAATCTGCGCAGGTAGCAGGACCAGGCGAAGTCGACGTCTTCCGCAGTGGCACCGGTCGCGGAGGACCACAGCCACACCGGTGGCGCGTCACGGTCGCCGGGCAGGTGGTCGACGTTGAGCCGGATTAACGTGCCCTCGACCAGGGGGAGTTCGCCGTCCAGGTCGATCCAGGCCGAGCGGTGGGTGAGCCGGGGATGGACCCGGTCCCACGCGCGGGCTTCGGCTTTGCCGTAGCGGGGCGTGTCGTTCATGGTCACCACCGCCGGCTCGGGCCAGGTATCCGTCTTCGCGAGACGGAACTCCGGTCCGTGTTTGGGCGGCCGACCGCCCTTGGGGCCGTAGACGCGCGGCGGCTTCGGCAGCCGCAGGACGCGGTCCGACCGCAGGCGCCCGACCAGCTCAACGGGCAGGTCGCGCAGCACCCAGGCCAGGCGCATCACGTCGTAGCCCGCATCCATCACGACGAGGATGTTCTGGTCGCCGCACTGCCACTGACCCGCCGTGACCAGGCGCTCGACCACGGCCCGCAGCTGGCTGGCGGTGACGGCCGCGTCGTCGTCGGCGGGCCCCAGCCGGACCACGTCCAGGACCTGCGTCCACGAGGTGCGGTCCGGGGTGAGCGCGGCGACGAACGAGTACGGCCAGCCTGGCACCACGTGGTCCGAGGCACGACCGTTACGGCCGTGGACCAGGCAGAACAGCCGTTCGGGCGAGCAGGTGGCGTCCGACCGCAGCCACGGGGAAACGTCCACGGTGAGCACGATCCGCCCGCCGAACCGTGGCAGAGGCAGGGATATCAGCAGGTCACATAAGGCATCGGTGTCGAGCCGGCCGTGGTTCAAGGCCCCGTACAGAGAGCCGTAGCCGCGCTGGTGTTCGGCGAGCAGTGACAGCTCCACCGGCGTCCGCGTCGGTCCGTCCGCGCACAGCAGCGCGTCGGTGAGCTCGAAGAACGCGTCCGCCCGCGCGGACAGACACCCGTAGAAGGCCTTCCGAAAGCGTGACAGCTCCGCGAACGCGTCCCGTTCGCCAGCACGCACCAGCACACTCATCCCACGGCCTCCCTTGTGAACTCCTGCATCTCGTCGCAGAGTTCAGGATCACGAGGAAGGCCGCCCTCATACCCTGCGATCACTCCAAAGAGTGACCACATGACCGGTGCCGACGAAAAGGAACAAGTTTAGGGCTTGCAGAGAATCAACATGCGGGTTTGATGTCACTCGGGAGCTGACTGCCGTACTTGTCGAGGTGGGCGACTACCAAGCCGTTTCATTTGGTGAGTCGGCGGTAGCAGATCAGGGTGGCTGCGATGCCTGCGAAGGCGAGGAAGTGCTCGGGCTTGCGTTCGTAGCGACGGTGGAGTCTGCGGCAGCCGTTGAGCCAGGAGACGCTGCGTTCGACGGTCCAGCGGTGCCGGCCGAGACGCTCGGATGACTCGATG
>NZ_JBSFWT010000122.1:0-15658 GCF_053594975.1 Streptomyces sp. NPDC002537 | reverse complement strand
GTAGCCCGCAGCCTGCGGGCCGCAAGCCTGCGGGCCGCAGGCCAAAGAGCCACGGTCCGCAAATCCAGCCCGTCCGGCGTTTGAGGACCGGGGGCCGGGGCGGAGCCCCGGGAACCCCCGGCGGCCTCAGCCGGTGTTGCGGAGGCCGGCCGCCACACCGTTCACGGTGAGAAGCAGAGCCCGGGACAGCACCGGATCCACGGCTTCGCCGCGCTCCGCGGCAAGCCGCTGTCGCCGCAGCAGCGTCACCTGCAGATACGAGATCGGGTCGAGGTACGCGTCCCGGACGCGGAACGTCTGCCGCAACACCGGGCTGCCGTCCAGGAGTTCGCCCTCGCCCGTGATGCGGAGCACCTCCGCCACCGTCAGCTCGTGCTCCGCCCGGATCACGTCGAAGACGGGCTTCAGCGAGTCCGGGACGAGCGTGTCCACATAGTGCTGCGCGATGCGCAGGTCCGTCTTGGCGAGCGTCATCTCCACGTTGGAGAGGAAGTTCTGGAAGAAGTGCCAGCGCTCGTGCATCTCGTCGAGGACGGTGTCGAGCCCGGCCTCGCGCGCGGCCTTGAGGCCGGAGCCGACGCCGAACCAGCCGGGGACGATCTGGCGGGACTGGGTCCAGCCGAAGACCCACGGGATGGCGCGGAGGCCGTCGAGCCCGGCGCCGGAGTCGGGGCGGCGCGAGGGGCGGGAGCCGAGGTGCAGTTCGGCGAGCTGGTCCACGGGCGTCGACGCGAAGAAGTACGCGGGCAGGTCCGGGTTCTCGACCAGCCGCCGGTAGGCGGCGTGCGCGGCGTCGGACACGGTGTCCATCGCGGCGTCCCAGCGGGCGAGGGCCTCCTCGGGCTGGCGCGGCGAGGTGTGGAGAGCGGACGCCTGGAGCGTGGCGGCGACCGTGAGCTCCAGGTTCTCCCGGGCGAGCGCCGGGATGAGGTACTTGTCGGAGATGACCTCGCCCTGCTCGGTCACCTTGATCTCGCCCTCCAGGGTGCCCCAGGGCTGGGCGAGGATCGCGTCGTGGGTGGGGCCGCCGCCGCGGCCGACGGTGCCGCCGCGGCCGTGGAAGAGGCGCAGCCGTACGCCGTAGCGGTGGGCCACGTCGCGCAGGCGGCGCTGGGCGCGGTGGATCTCCCACTGGGAGGTGGTGATGCCGCCGAACTTGGAGGAGTCGGAGTAGCCGAGCATGACCTCCTGGACGTCGCCGCGCAGGGCGACGAGGCGCCGGTAGGAGGGGTCGGCGAGCATCTCGTCGAGGAGCCGGTCGGCTTCCTTGAGCTCGTCGGTGGTCTCCAGGAGCGGCACGATGCCGATCTTCGCCCAGCCGGCGTGCAGGTCGACCAGCCCGGCCTCGCGGGCGAGGACCGCGGCGGCGAAGACGTCGTCGGCGCCCTGGCACATGGAGATGATGTAGGACTCGACGACCTCGGGGCCGAAGCACTCCAGGGCCTGCTTGACCGTGTGGAAGACGCCGAGGGTCTTCTGCCCGTCGGCGTCCAGCGGCGCGGGCATGGGGGCCAGCGGGCGGCGGGAGCGCAGTTCCTTGGCGAGGAGCTTGCGGCGGTAGTCGCGGGGCATGTCGGCGTAGCGCCAGGACTCCTCGCCGAGCCGGTCGAAGAGCTGCCCGAGGGCGTGGTGGTGGGCGTCGGCGTGTTCCCGTACGTCCATGGTCGCCAGGTGCAGGCCGAAGGCGGCGAGCGTGCGGAGGGCGCGCTCCAGGCGGCCGTCGGCGATGAGGCGGCCGCGGTGGGCCCGCAGGGAGTCCTGGATCAGCTGGAGGTCGGCGAGCAGTTCGCCGGTGCCGAGGTAGTCGCGGCCGTCCTGGTGGGGGGTGCCCTGGGCGAGCCGCTCGCGGGTGTTGACGAGCTTCTGCCGGACGCAGGTGGCCTTGAGGCGGTAGGGCTCCTCGGCGTTGAGGCGCTTGTAGCGGGGGCTGATCTCGGGGAGGAGTTCGAGGTCGCGCCGGAGCGAGTCGAGGAGTTCCTCGGTGGCGCCGCTGTTGCGGATGGAGTTGGAGAGGGCGCTGCGGAGGTTGTCGACGAGGGTGAGGGCGTCGGTGATGCCGTGCTCGTGCTGGAGGATCAGCACGTCCCAGGTGACCTGGGGGGTGACGTTGGGGTTGCCGTCGCGGTCGCCGCCGATCCAGGTGCCGAAGGTGAGCGGGCGGGTGGTGGCGGGCAGGGCGAGGCCGACGCGGTCGAGCTCGGCGGCGAGGTCCTCCAGGACGTCGCCCACCGCGTTGGTGTGCAGTTCGTCCAGGTAGTAGATGGCGTTGCGGGCCTCGTCGGTGGGCTCCGGGCGGGCGACGCGGAGTTCGTCGGTCTGCCAGAGCAGGTCGATGTTCTCGGCGAGGCGCAGGTCGGTGCGGCGCTTGTCCCCCGCGCCCACGACGGGTGTGTCGAGCAGCTCGGCGATGCGGCGGAGCTTGTTGAGGACGCTGCGGCGGGCGGCCTCGGTGGGGTGGGCGGTGAAGACGGGGCGGACGCCGAGGTTCTCGACGGTCTGCCGGAGGTGCTCGGGGTCGGCCTCCTTGAGCTGGTCGGCCGTGCGGGCGAGTATCGAGCCCTCGGCGTCGCGCTTGGCCTGCAGCTCACGGCCGCGGTGCACCTGCTCGGTGACGTTGGCCAGGTGGAAGTAGGTGGAGAAGGCGCGGACGAGCTTGGCCGCGGTCTCCAGGCCGGTCTCGCCGAGGAGGCGGGCGGCGGTCTCGCCGTCGGTGCGGGTGAGGGCGCGGACGCGCTCGACGAGCTCCAGGAGCTCCTCGCCCTCCTGGCGGACCAGGGTCTCGCCGAGGAGGTCGCCGAGGCGGCGGATGTCGGCGCGCAGGGCGGCGCCGCGCTGTGCTTCGGCGTCGTTCCGCGAGGTCTCCTCGGCGGCAAGGCTGATGTGGTCGGCACTGCTCACAGGTGCGGCTCCTTGCAGAGTTTCTGGCACGTCTGGAGGGTTTGCGGACCGCGCTGTCCGACGTCCACCAGCATAGGTCGCCGCCCGACGCGCGGTTGTCCACAGCCCTCTTGCTCCGGGGCCCCGGCCTGCGATACTTACGTAGCCGTAGGTTACGGTCCCGTAGCCATGCCCCGAGCCCCCTTAAGGGATCTCATGACTGCAAGCCCCGACGTGATCGAAGACGCGCCGATGGCCCAGGAAACCCCGCTCCCCTCCGCCACGCTGGGCAGCGACAGCAAGCGCTCGGTGGAGCAGATCACGCTGTTGCTGTTCATCACCGTCCCGTTCCTCGCCCTGCTCGCCGCGGTCCCCCTGGCGTGGGGCTGGGGGGTGAGCTGGCTGGATCTCGGGCTGATGGTGGCGATGTACTACATCGGCTGCCACGGCATCACGATCGGTTTCCACCGCCATTTCACGCACGGGGCGTTCAAGGCGAAGCGGCCGCTGAAGATCGCTCTGGCGATCATGGGCTCGCTGGCGGTGGAGGGGCCGCTGGTGCGCTGGGTGGCGGATCATCGCAAGCACCACCGCTTCTCGGACGCCGAGGGCGACCCGCATTCCCCCTGGCGGTACGGGGAGACGGTGCCCGCGCTGCTGAAGGGCCTGTGGTGGGCCCACATCGGCTGGATGTTCGATCAGGAGCAGACCTCGCAGCAGAAGTACGCCCCGGATCTGATCAAGGATCCGGTGATCCGGCGGGTCTCCCGGCAGTTCGTGCTGTGGACCTCGGTGTCGCTGCTCCTGCCGCCGCTGGTCGGCGGGCTGGCCACGTGGTCGTGGCAGGGGGCGCTGACGGCGTTCTTCTGGGGTTCACTGGTGCGGGTGGCCCTGCTGCACCATGTGACGTGGTCGATCAACTCCATCTGTCACGCGGTGGGCAAGCGGCCGTTCAAGTCCCGTGACCGCTCGGGCAATGTGTGGTGGCTGGCGGTGCTGTCCTGCGGCGAGTCCTGGCACAACCTGCACCACGCCGACCCGACGTCGGCGCGGCACGGCGTGTTGAAGGGGCAGCTGGACTCCAGCGCCCGCATCATCCGCTGGTTCGAGAAGGCGGGCTGGGCGTACGACGTGCGCTGGCCGGACACCGGCCGCATCAACTCCCGACGGAAGGACGCCGCTGTTAACGCGGCATGATTGACAGCGTGGCGATCGACAGCAGCAATACCAGCAGTGACAAGAACCGGACCCCGGCTCCGGGGTCCCGGCGCACCCGCCGGGTGCGGATGACCGGCGCGGAGCGCCGTGAGCAGCTGCTGGACATCGGTCGCACGCTCTTCGCCGAGCGGGGTTTCGAGGGCACGTCGGTGGAGGAGATCGCGGCGAAGGCCGGGGTCTCCAAGCCGGTGGTGTACGAGCACTTCGGCGGCAAGGAGGGGCTGTACGCGGTGGTGGTCGACCGCGAGATGCGGCAGTTGCTCGACATGGTGACGGGCGCCCTCACCGCGGGCCACCCGCGCGAGCTCCTCGAACAGGCCGCGTTCGCCCTCCTCGACTACATCGAGACCTATACGGACGGCTTCCGCATCCTCGTCCGCGACTCGCCCGTCGCCCAGTCGACGGGCACCTTCGCCTCCCTGATCAGCGATATCGCGACCCAGGTCGAGGACATCCTGGGCCTGGAGTTCAAGGCCCGCGGCTTCGACCCCAAGCTGGCCCCGCTGTACGCCCAGGCCCTGGTGGGCATGGTCGCCCTGACGGGCCAGTGGTGGCTGGACGTCCGCAAGCCGAAGAAGGCGGAGGTCGCGGCCCACCTCGTCAATCTGGCCTGGCACGGCCTGGACGGCCTGGAGGCGAAGCCCCGCCTGGTCGGTCACCGCAAGAGCTGACCCGGCGGCTCACTCGCCCTTGCGTCCGACCACGAAGATCCGCCGGAACGGGAAGACCGTGCCGTGCTCCCCCGCGGGGTACGCGTCGCGCAGCAGGGCGCCGTACTCCGCGAGGAGGCCGGCCGTCGCCTCCGGATCGTCCGCCAGGGCCGTCAGGACCGGGCGGAGTGCCGTGCCCTTCGTCCAGTCGAGGACGGGGTCGGGTCCTGTCAGCAGTTGCACGTAGGTGGTCTCCCAGGCGTCCACCGTCAGCCCGAGGCCGGCGAGCCGGGCCAGGTACTCCTCCGGTTCCAGGATGTGGCCCGCCCGGTAGATGCCCCCGAGCCGGTCCCGCCAGCGGGGGCTCTCGCAGAGCGAGTGGAGCAGGACGTGGCTCGGCGCGGTGAAGTTGCCGGGGATCGTGAAGGCGAGGACGCCCCCGGGCGCGAGCGCCGCGACCCACGCCGGGAAGAGCTTGGCGTGGCCCGGCACCCATTGGAAGGTCGCGCTGGAGAAGATCAGGTCGTACGTCCCGGCCGGTGTCCACTCGGCGAGGTCGGCGCGGGCGAAGTCGACGCGGTCGCTCGCGTACGCCGCCGCTTCCGCGAGCATCTCGGCGGAGCTGTCGAGCCCGATGATCCGCGCGTCCGGCCAGCGGTCGGCGAGGAGGGCGGTGATGTTGCCGGGCCCGCAGCCGAGGTCCACCACGCGGGCGGGGCCGCCGGGCGGCTCGGGCACCCGGGCGAGGAGGTCATGGATCGGGCGGGTGCGGTGACCCGAGTGGCGGAGGTACTGCCGCGGGTCCCAGGTGGGTGCGCTGTCCATGTCTCCCAGCATCCGCCCAAGGTATCTTGACGTCAAGAGACTTTATGTCAACAGACCAACTACACTGATCCCCATGGAGGACGAGGTCGATCGGCTTGTCGCAGCATGGCGCCGGGAGCGCCCGGACCTCGACGTGGAACCGCTCGAGGTGCTCAGCCGCGTGAGCAGGCTCGCCCGCCATCTCGACCGGGCCCGGCGACTGGCGTTCGCGGAGCACCAGTTGGAGCCCTGGGAGTTCGACGTGCTGACGTCCCTGCGCCGGGCGGGCGACCCCTACCAGCTCTCCCCCGGCCAGTTGCTGACCCAGACCCTGGTCACGTCCGGCACCATGACCAACCGCATCGACCGGCTCGCCAAGCGCGGCCTGGTCGAGCGGCTGCCCGACCCCAACGACCGCCGCGGTGTGCTGGTACGGCTCACCGCCGAGGGGCGCGACCGCGCGGACGAGGCCCTCGCGGGGCTGCTCACGCAGGAGCGCGCCATCCTCGCCGAGCTGTCCGGCTCCCAGCGCCGCGAACTGGCCGATCTGCTACGCCAGTTGACCGCCCCGTTCGACAACGTTCCCGGCTAGGTCGACCGGGCCCACCCCGGCCCGCCGGGCCAGCGCCACCGCGGCGAGCGTGGAGTGCACGCCGAGCTTCCCCAGCACGTTCTGCATATGGGTGCGCACCGTGTGCGGGGAGAGGTAGAGCCGCTCGGCGACGGCCTTCCGCCCCAGCCCGGCGACCATGCAGCGCAGCACCTCGCGCTCGCGCGGGGTCAGCGACTCCACCAGGCGCTCGCTCTCGGTGCGGTGCTTGCGGGCCGCGGTGAGCTCCCGCAGCACCCCGGTCAGCAGGGCGGGCGGCAGATGCGTCTCGTCCCTCAGCACGCCCCGGATGACGGCCAGCAGCCGGGACAGCGAGCAGTCCTTCGCCACCCAGCCGCCCGCGCCCGCCTGGAGCGCGGCGGCGGCCCGCCGGGGGTCGTCGCGCTCGGCGAGCACCACCGTCCGTACGGCGGGGTGACCGGTGCGCACCCCCGCCACCAGGGAGATCCCGTCGACGGCGCCCTCGTGGTGCCCGGCGCCGTCCTGGCCGGGGCCGCGCGGCTGCCCCGGCGGACTCTCTCCGCCCACCGTGCCCAGGTCGGCGTCGACCAGCAGGACGTCGAAACGACGCCCCTCACCCGCCGCGCGCTCCAGGGCGCGCAGCGCCGCCGGTCCGCTGCCGGCCGCCGAGACGTCCACGTCCTGCTCGGCTGCGAGGGCAGCGGCGAGCGACTCGGCGAAGATGCGGTGGTCGTCGACCACCAGTACCCGAATACGTGCCACAGCCACCCCCTTTTCCTGGGCGGCGGTCAGTGCGGGTACGGCGCCCGGAGCCGGGATCGCCACGCGCGCACGGCCGCCGCCGTGCCATGACAACTACCCCGCCCCCGGGCGTCGTACCTGACTGTCTCGCCCCCTGATCAGCGTCGGCCCCCACCGGCGCTGTGCATCAGCGTACGGCGGGGGTCCGGCGACGGAAGCCGATTGGCAAAACTGCTTGACCCGCGTGTTTATGGTGAGCTTTCTGTTCAGTATTGGGGCAGTGAACGACATGGAACGACTCGTTGTTGTCGCTCTTGGCTGATCACCGTCGCCGCCCGCGGCCTACGCCACGCGACGCGCCCCCGCCGACGCCGTCACCGGGAAAATCCCGGGTTCCCGATAGCCGCCCGCCGCGAACGCCCCGTACACCGCCCCCTCGACCACCGACGCCCGACGCGAGTCGACCAGCACCACCACCGACCCCCCGAACCCCGCCCCCGTCATCCGCGCCCCCGCCGCCCCCGCCGCGTTCGCGACCGCGACCGTCAGGTCGAGTTCCGGGCAGGAGACCCCGAAGTCGTCGCGCAGTGAGGCGTGGCCCTCGGTGAGTACCTCGCCCACCCCCGGCACGTCCCCGGCGTCGAGGAGCGCGACCACCCGTCGCACCCGTTCGTTCTCGGTCACCACGTGCCGTACGAGCCCGCGCGCGGCGGGGTCCGGGAGCGCGGCCAGCGCGTCGGGGAGTCCGGCGTGGGGCACGTCCCGCAGGGAGCGCACGCCCAGCGCGAGCGCCGCCGCCTCGCACCCCGCCCGCCGTGCCGCGTAGGCACCGTCGCCCAGCGCGTGCCGCACCCGGGTGTCCACGACCAGCAGGACCGTCCCAGCGTCCGTCAGCCCCAACGGCACCTGCCGCCATGTGAGATCGCGGGTGTCCAGGTGCAGGGCGTGCCCCTCGACGCAGCACGCCGAGGCCGTCTGGTCCATGATCCCGCAGGGGACGCCGACGAACGCGTTCTCCGCCCGCCGGCAGATCCGGGCGATCTCCGGCCGGGACAGCCCGAGGCCGTACAGCCCGTCGAGGGCGAGGGCGACGGCGCACTCCAGAGCCGCGGACGAGGAGAGTCCGGCGCCCTGCGGGACGTCGCCGTCGATCTGGAGGTCCGCGCCCCCGGCCTCGTACCCGGCCTCGCGCAGGGCCCGCAGCACGCCCGTCGGGTAGGCCGCCCAGCCCTTCGCGGTCTCCTCCGCCCAGCCGGTGGCGGGGTCGTCGCCGCGGTGCAGGCGCAGCCGCCCGTCGTCGCGGGGCGAGGCGGCCGCCCGTACGGTGTGGGGCAGGGCGAACGGCAGCACGAACCCGTCGTTGATGTCGGTGTACTCGCCGATGAGGTTGACCCGGCCGGGCGCCGCCCAGACGCCCGCGGGCGGTCGGCCGAAGGCCCGCTCGAAGGCGCTCACTCGGCCGCCTTCCGGCGCGCGAACTCCCAGGCGTCGGCGATGATTTCGGCCAGGTCGGTGCGGCGGGGGCGCCAGCCCAGCGTCTCCGCGGCCCGCGCGGCGGAGGCGACCAGGACGGCCGGGTCGCCGGGGCGCCGCGCGGCGGCGGTCTGCGGGACGGGGTGGCCGGTGACCTTGCGGGCGGTCTCGACGACCTCGTGGACGGAGAAGCCGCTGCCGTTGCCGAGGTTGCAGATCAGGTGCTCGCCGTCGCGGGCCGCGGACAGGGCGAGCAGGTGGGCCTCGGCGAGGTCGGCGACGTGGATGTAGTCGCGCACGCAGGTGCCGTCGGGGGTGGGGTAGTCGTCGCCGTACACGGCGACGGCCTCGCGCTCGCCCAGGGCGACCTGGAGGACGAGCGGGACGAGGTGGGTCTCGGGGGCGTGCCGCTCCCCGTAACGCCCGTACGCGCCCGCGACGTTGAAGTAGCGCAGGGAGACGGCGGCCAGGCCGTGGGCCGCGCACTCGCTGCCGATCATGTGGTCGACGGCGAGCTTGGTGGCACCGTAGGGGTTGGTGGGGGCGGTGGGGGCGTCCTCGGTGACGGGGACCGTGGCGGGTTCGCCGTAGGTGGCGGCGGTGGAGGAGAAGACGAGCGTGCGGACGCCCGCGTCGCGCATGGCGGCGAGCAGGTCGGCGGTGCCGCCGACGTTGTTCGCCCAGTACGGGGCGGGGTCGGTGACCGACTGCCCGACCTGCGAGAACGCGGCGAAGTGCAGCACCGCCTCGTACGAGCTGTCGAGCCACCGCCCGGCGTCCTGCACCCGGCCCTCGATGAAGCGGGCGCCGTCCGGGACGCTCGCGCGGTGGCCGGTGGAGAGGTCGTCGAGGACCGTCACGGCGTGCCCGGCGGCCAGCAGGTGCGCGGCGACGACGCTGCCGATGTATCCGGCACCGCCCGTGACCAGGTATGTGCTCATGTGCTCGCTACCTCTCGCAGTCGCGCGGCCGCGGCCTCGGGCGGCACGTCGTTGATGAACACACTCATGCCGGATTCGGAACCGGCGAGGAACTTCAGCTTGCCGGGAGCCCGGCGGATGGTGAAGAGCTCCAGATGAAGGGCGAATTCACTCCTGAGGGGGTGGTGGACGGGCGCCTGGTGCCAGGCGGAGATGTACGGCGTGGGCCCCTGCCCGTCGAAGATCCGGTCGAAGCGCCGCAAGAGTTCCAGGTAGACCTGTGGGAACTCTGTGCGGGCCGCGTCGTCCAGCGCGGGCAGGTCCGGGACCCTGCGCCGGGGGTGGAGGTGCACCTCGTACGGCCAGTGGGCGGCGTACGGCACGAAGGCCGTCCAGTGCCCGGTGTCGAGGACGACGCGGCGGCCGTCGGCGCGCTCGGCGGCCACGGTGGCGTCGAAGAGGTTCCGCCCGCCGGTCCACCGGTGGTGCTCGGCGACGGAGGCGAGCACGCGCTCGGTGCGCGGGGTGGTGAACGGGTAGGCGTAGATCTGGCCGTGCGGGTGCCCGAGGGTCACGCCGATCTCCCGGCCGCGGTTCTCGAAGCAGAAGACCTGCCGCACGGAAGGGAGTCGGGAGAGCTCCGCCGTGCGGTCGGTCCAGGCGGCGAGGACGAGGGCGGCCCGCTCGTCCGTGAGGTCGGCGAAGGAGGCGTGGTGGTCCGGGGTGAAGCAGACGACCTCGCAGCGGCCGGAGTCACCGGCGAGGGAGGGGAAGCGGTTCTCGAAGACGGCGACGTCGTAGTCGGGGGCGGGGATCTCGGTGGGTCTGCCGTCCCGCGAGGGGCAGAGCGGGCAGGCGTCGGGCGGCGGGTGGTGGGTGCGGCCCTGGCGGTGGGAGGCGATGACGACACTGTCACCGAGCAAGGGGTCCCGGCGGATCTCCGCGGTGGTGGCGACGGCGGCGGGCGGCCGCGGGTCGGGGGCGTCGCGCACGGCGTCGTCGCGGAGGTCGTAGTAGAAGAGCTCGCGCCCGTCCGCGAGCCGGGCCGCGGTCCGTTTCATCCGGAGCCCTCCTTTTCGAGCTCTTCCGAACTTCTCCCCACGCCTTCTCCCGACACCTTCCCACACAACTCAACACAAGGAAGCATGACCCAACAGCGCCGTCAACAGCGAGCGATGAGGTGATCCATGCGCGAACTGGCCGAAGGGCTGAGGCTCCCCGTCAACTGGCTCGACTACACGATCCTCGCCCTCTACTTCGCCGTTGTCCTGGGCATCGGCTTCGCGGCCCGCCGTTCGGTCCGCACCAGCCTGGACTTCTTCCTGTCGGGCCGCTCGCTGCCCGCGTGGGTCACCGGGCTGGCCTTCGTCGCGGCCAACCTCGGCGCGACCGAGATCCTGGGCATGGCCGCCAACGGGGCACAGTACGGCGCCTACACGGTCCACTGGTACTGGATCGGCGCGATACCGGCCATGGTCTTCCTCGGGCTGGTGATGATGCCCTTCTACTACGGCTCGAAGGTGCGCTCCGTACCGGAGTTCCTGCTGCACCGCTTCGGCCCGGCCTCGCACCTGCTGTCGTCGGTGATCTTCGCCGTGTCGTCGGTGCTGATCGCGGGGGTGAACCTGTACGCGATGGCCATCGTGCTGCGGGCGCTGCTGGGGTGGCCGCAGTGGGTGGCGATCGTCGTGGCGGGCTTCTTCGTCCTCGCGTACATCACCCTGGGCGGCCTCTCGTCGGCGATCTACAACGAGGTGCTGCAGTTCTTCGTCATCCTGGCCGCGCTGATCCCGCTGACGGTGGTGGGCCTGGAGCGGGTCGGCGGCTGGCACGGCCTGTCGTCGTCGCTGAGGCACGGACGCGGCGACGACTTCCTGAGCGCGTGGGGCGGTACGGGCGTCGGCCACGGCAATCCGCTGGGCGCCAACTGGCTCACGATCACCCTGGGGTTGGGCTTCGTGCTCAGCTTCGGCTACTGGACCACCAACTTCGCGGAGGTGCAGCGGGCGCTGTCCGCGAAGGACCTGGGCGCGGCGCGGCGCACTCCGCTGATCGCCGCGTTCCCCAAGCTGCTGATCCCGCTGGTGGTGGTCCTGCCGGGGATGATCGCGCTGGTCATGGAGCCCGCCCTGGGCCGGGCGGGCAGCGGGCTGAGCTACAACGACGCGATACCGGTGCTGATGCGCGACCTGCTGCCGAACGGGGTGCTGGGGCTCGCCGTCACCGGGCTGCTCGCGGCCTTCATGGCGGGCATGGCGGCCAACGTGTCGTCCTTCAACACCGTGTTCACCAACGACATCTGGGCCGCCTACGTACGCAAGGGCCGCCCGGACGCGTACTACCTCGCCACCGGCCGCCGGGTCACGGCGATCGGCGTGCTGGCGGGCATGGGCACGGCCTTCATCGCGTCGTCGTTCTCCAACATCATGAACTATCTGCAGACGCTGTTCTCGTTCTTCAACGTGCCGCTGTTCTGCGTGTTCATCCTCGGCATGTTCTGGCGGCGGGCCACGGCCGCGGCCGGCTTCTGGGGACTGCTGGCGGGCACGGTCGCCGCGATGGTCAACTACTTCTGGCTCTACCAGCAGGGCGTCGTCGCGATCCCGTCCGACCAGGGCGCCAACTTCGTGTCCGCGATCGTGGCGTTCGGCGTCGGCGCGGTGGTGATGGTCGCGGTCTCGTACGCCACCGAGCCGAGGCCCGCCGCGGCACTGACCGGATTCGTCCACGGAACGCTCCCCCGGGGACCGGTGCCCGCCGGGGGCGACGACGCCTGGTACCGCAGGCCCGCGTTGCTCGGCTGGGGCGCGGTCGTGCTCGCCGCCGTCTGCTACGTCCCGTTCTCGTTCTGACTCGTTCTGACTCGTTCCGTCTCGTTCTGAGGAGTCGCCATGTCGTCTGGCAAAAGCCGGCTGTTCGACCTGCGGCTGGTCATCGGCGGCCTGTTCGCGGTGTACGGCGTGATCGTGACCGTCGCCGGGCTGACCGCCTCGGACGCGGACCTGGAGAAGGCCCAGGGCATCAACATCAACCTCTGGACGGGCCTGGGCATGCTCGCGCTCGGGGCCTTCTTCCTGGTGTGGTTCAGACTCCGCCCGCAGGCCCCACCGGAGAGCGGGGAGAAATGAGCTGCTGCCGCCCGGAGTCGAGGGCGGAGCCGCCCCCGGTGGCCCGGTCGAGGAGACCCGTACGGGCCGCGAGGGCGGCCGCCTCCAGCCGGGAGCCCACGCCCAGCTTCATCAGGACGCGCTGGACGTGCGTGCGCGCGGTGCTGGGCGCTATTCCCATGCCCGCCGCGATCAGCCGGGTGTCCTCGCCCTCGGCGACCCGGACCAGCACCTCGACCTCGCGCGGGGTGAGCAGTTGGAGCAGCCGGGCGCCCTCGTCGTCGGGCTGCGCGGCGGGGTTGAGGAGCTCGGCGAAGGCACCCTGGAGGAGCTGCGGATCGACCGCCGCCTCACCCGCGCGGGCCTTCATCATGGCCCGCTCGACGCCCTCGATGCGCTCGTTGTGCCGGACATAGCCGGAGGCACCCGCGGCGAAGGCCGCCGCGATGCCGAGCGGGCTCGGCACCGGGCCGAGCACCACGACGGCGACCTGTGGACGCTCCCGCTTGATCCGCACGACCGGGTCGAAGGCCCCCGGCTCGGCGGGGGCGGCGGTGCCCAGCAGGCACACCTCCGGCGCGCGGCTGACCACCAGATCGGCCGCGCCCGCGCTCGGCGCGGCGGCGGCCAGCACCCGGTGGCCGCGCAGCTTCAGTGCCGAAGCGAGCGCTTCCGCCAGCAGTCGGTGATCGTCGACCACCATGAGCCGCACGCCCATGCGCTTGCCCCCTGTCGCCCGCGTACGTCTCTATGTCGACCCCTCTTGCCCCCGGAAGCTACACGCTTGTTCGACGTTCCGCGCCCCTTACCCGTGAGAAGTCCCCCGGAATGCCGAAATCCCTGCCAATCACGTGTACTTCGAGACTGAAACGGATCGTTCAGGCAGCGAGACGTGACGGGCAGGGATACGACTTTTGGCGTGCTTCATCGTGCGTCAACCGATCGGAAACGACTACGGCGTCAACACGAGGGAACACGGACCCCGCGCGGAGGTGCCGGTACGGGCGTCAACCCGACGAACCACCGTCCGCTCTTCGGGTTCAGCTTCCGCCGAAGGCCGCCAGCAGGTTCTCCCGGTCGAGACCCATCGAGGGTTTGTGGACGTAGTCCGAGCCGAGGTAGAGCCGGCCCTGGGTCCACAGGCCCAGCTTGAACTGCGGCGAGAGGTCGCTCTCCAGCTTCGCCGAGTCGTCGGCGTTCTTCAGCAGCACGTCGCCCTTGTACGTCTTGGGGTCGATCCGCAGAACCTGGCCGCCGTGGTTGTACGTCGCGTTCTGGTAGGCGATCGCGTAGCCGTCCTTGTCGACGCCGAGCGGGGTCAGCTGGGCGCCGGGCACGCCGTCCAGCTTGCCCTTGGTCCGACCGGTGGCCAGGTCGAAGGCGACGACCTCGTTGACCTGGCCGGGCTGGTTGGAGTCGCCCGACGCGTGCTGCTGGGTCGGCAGGTACAGGGTGTCCTTGGTGACGGACAGCTTGCGGCAGCCCTCGACCTCGGTCGTCGAGCACTTCGGCTCGTACGCGCCGTTCCCCGTGGAGATCTTGGCGCGCAGCTTGCCTTCCTTGGCGCTGTCGTCGATCACCATGAAGTCCGAGGCGCCGTTGCCCGTGGAGTCGCCCGCGGCGACGGCCACGACCAGCGGGTCGGTGGACGCCACGTGCGGGTAGTCGATCCCGAGGGGCATCTTGAACGAGGACGTGATCCCGCCCGACTTGGGGTCGAGCGTCTGGATGGTGATCTGCGGGCGCTTGTAGTCGCCGCAGCGGCGCACGGCCACGAGCTTGCCGCCACCGCCGTAACCGGCGTCCTTGCAGTCGTCCCCGTCGGCCTTGGGCTTCCACAGCTCCTTGCCGTCGTCCAGCGACCAGGCGGCGCCGCCCCCGATGCCGCCCGCGGCGACCGTGCCGCCGCCGATGGTGACCTCCGCGAACGTGATGTCCTTGTCACCGGTCTTTGCCGACTTCTGCCAGAGCTTGGTGCCCTTGTTCAGGTCGAGGGCGACGACCTGGGTGCAGGGGCCGCCGTACGGCTTCTCGTCGGTCTGCTTGCCGTCGCTGACCAGGATGACGGCCTTGCCGTCGTCCGTGGCCTTCTGGTTGGCCCAGCAGACGTAGCCGTCGAGCGGGATCTCCCACTTCTTGCCGCCGGACAGGCCGTAGCCCGTCACCTTGTAGACGTCCGTCTTCGCGACGACCTGGTCGGTGGCCCACAGGCCCGCGGCCTGGACCATGTCCTTCACATCGGGCGACGGGACGCTGAACAGCAGCTTGCCGTCGACGGTCTTGGGCTTCGGCCCGCTGTTACCGCCGCCGCCCTTGCCGCCGTTGGTCTGGCTGTTGTTCGCGTCGCCCTTCGCCTGGGTGTCCTTGCCGTCACCGGACAGCGCGTACCAGGCGCCGCCCCCGATGACGAGCGCCAGCGCCACGACGGCGGACACGATGACTGCCGTCCGCTTCTTGCCGCTACCGCTGCCGCCGTCGCCGGCGGGGCCGGCCGGACCGGGCGGGTACGCGCCGAACCCGGGGCCGGGGCCAGGGCCCTGGGCGGGCGGGCTGGGGTAGCCGTATGCGCCCTGCGGGGCGCCCGGCGGCGGCGGAGGCATCTGGGGCGTCTGCGGCTTCTGGAATGACGGCGGGGCCGGCGGGGCCTGTGGGTAGCCGTATCCCGGCTGCGGCGGCTGGCCCTGTGACGGCGGCTGGGGCGGATAGCCGTACGAGGGGTTCGGCGCTCCGAAGCCTCCGCCTGGCTGCGCCGGGGGAACCCCTGGCGGCTGGTTGGGCGGCTGGGGCGGCTGTGACATCAGCTTTCCTCTTTACGCGGGTGCGCCGTCCCGTACGGTCTCCCCCGCGCTCCCGGTGGCCGAAAATCCACCGGGAAGGAGCGAATCGGGCGCGCATCCCGCCAGTCGGGCGGCAGGCGAGCGGACGTCTTTTGTATCACCAGATGAAGAGGGGATACGGGGCGTTCCTGGGTTGCCGCCCGGCCGTAACGAGACCGTTGCGCTGGCGCTGGCCTCAGCTGTTTTCGGCCATACCGCACGTTTCCGCCTGCGGGTCCGTTGCGCCTGCGGCGGGCTTTGTCCCCTAACCCGCCCCTTCCCGAAACTGGGGGCAAGCCCCCAGACCCCCGACCGCGCTCCGCGCGGTGTCCTCAATCGCCGGACGGGCTGATTTTGCGGACCGTGGCTCTCTGACCTACGGCCCACAGGCTTGCGGCCCGCAGGCTACGGACCACGCCCGCAAAATCAGCCCGTCCGGCGTTTGAGGACGCGGCCGCAGGCCGCCCCCGCCGCAGGCGGC